>PDTI01000006.1 GCA_002747145.1 Desulfobacter postgatei | reverse complement strand
AAAAAATTAAAGAAAAGAAGATTCATTTGCATTATTTTCCTACGGTTGATTCCTTGAAAAAGAAAGTCAATCATGCGCTTCTTAACTTTACAGATATGACGGAAGAGATCCTCTCGTTGTTTGTTAAGTACAAAAAACTGTCGAGAACTGAATCTTATTGAATAACAGGTAGATACGGTGACTAAAAATTTTTTCTTGAAAGCTATAGGATTTTCAGGATGGGAACAGGGCTTTTGGCAAAATACCAAAAGCCCTTGAATGAGTGAACTAACCAAATACTTTTTCCAGATCAGGGATGATCTGTTTTTTACGACTCATGATGCCAGGCAGCCAGCATTTGCCGTCAACGGGTTTTTCTCCAAAGGCTTTTTCAACAACAGATTCGTCATCAGAAGCCACGAGAAGCTCGGTGCCTTCTTTCATGATGTCGGTGAGCATCAACAGTACAGTGTGATGGCCTTTTTCCGCTTTCAGATCACGGATGTCTTTTTCAAGATCCGCTTTAATGCCGTCAACGATAGACAGGTCAACCAGTTCAAGCTGGCCGCAGCCAATGCCGGCACCACTCATGTTAAAGTCTTTGTAGTCGCGAAGCACCAGTTCACGAACTGGCGTGCCGTCTACAGCAGATTTTACCTTGAACATTTCAATGCCCAGAGCGTCAAGATCGGATTCGCTACAGGTTTCAGACAGTTTTGCACATACTTCTTTATCTTTGTCTGTACAGGTAGCAGATTTAAAAATTACAGTGTCGGACAGGATGGCGCACAGCATGGCACCGGCAACGCCCTTGGGAATCTCAACATTAAAATAATCGTACATGGAAGCAATTACGGTGCAGGTGCAGCCCACAGGCCAGATCCAGCATTCCAGGGGCTGGCCGGTAGTTACATCCCCCAGTTTGTGATGGTCTACAATACCCAAGATGTTGGCATCTGCCAAGTCGTCAGGGCTTTGTGCCAGATCGGAATGATCCACCAGATAAACATTTTTGCCGGCATAGCTGGTAACCAATTCAGGGGCAGCCAGACCGAATTTGTCCAGAACAAATTTTGATTCAGGATTCAGCTCGCCCTGCATAGCCGGTGCAATATCTTCACCAAGGCTTTTTTTCAGATTGGCCAGCGCGATGGCTGCGACCACAGAATCGGTATCCGGATTTTTGTGACCCAATACAAGCGTTGACATAAAAACCTCCTAAAAAGTGTTGTTACTTAGGTTATAATTCTCAGGGATTGACGGCCTCAACCGGCAGCCATCCATTTAAGTTTTAACCTGAATTCGCGGTATGATGTTTGATATGTGATTAGGATTATTGATAAAATTATATTTGGTGCTTCAGTTGCCAGGTGAAAACCAAAACCAAGATTCCCCAATAATTTCAACACTCATCAAATTTTGTGCCGTGGATTCAGGTTTTTAACTTTAGGCCAATGGTCTAAATAAAATCACCCATCTGCTTGTCTTTTAAGTCGATCTGGGCGTTACCCCAACGGACACATAGATCAAATATGCGTGCATTGGCCTGCTTTAATGACGACTTAAAATCCGGCGCATCTGAGACAGATTTAATTTTGAGCATGGACCTTATGCCACCTGACCTTATAGAATTAATCGCGCTTAACCTCAAGCAAAATTTGAAAAAAGATTTGCCGGGCCTGGAATTGAGAGCCTGTTTGATAATTAGGGGATCGAAGCGAAATCTCATGAAAATGAGAACCAATTTTTACAAATTTTGTTTTAATAGCCGGACTATTGACATAAAATTTGGGGGAATTGGAGCCATTTTCATGGGATTGCAGCCGATTCATCAATTATCAAACAGGCTCTGAGAGGTCTGTGCAAAGATGCGGTTAATCGGAATGGGTGTTCCGCACTTCCCTGCGCAGGACTTTACCTATATTGGAGACCGGAATATCATCTTTGAATTCAATGATCCTGGGGCGTTTGTACCCTGCCATGTTTTCTTTGCAGAATGCTATGAATTCTTCCTGGGTGGCTGTCTGGCCTTCCTTGAGTTTGATTATTGCTTTTACGGTTTCACCACTGTGTTTGTTCTCTACCCCGACCACTGCGCACAATTCAACTTTTGAGTGGGTGTATATAATATCCTCCACTTCCCTGGGGTATACGTTAAATCCGCCCGTAATGATCATCTCTTTTTTTCTGTCCGTGATCAGGATATATCCGTCCTTGTCGATGTGACCGATGTCTCCGGTGAGAAAATAGCGTTTGCCTTCAATGGTGACAAAGGCTTCAGCATTGGCTTCGGGGTTGTTCCAGTATCCTTTCATGACCTGGGGACCGCAGGCAGCCACCTCTCCATCTTCACCCTTGGGCAGTTCCTTTGCCGGATTATCAAGATCCAGGATTTTGATGTCTGTGCCGGGTATTGGAAATCCAATGGAACCTATTTTTCTGGTCTCCCGGTTGGTGGGATTGACCGACAGCACAGGAGCGGTTTCAGTCAACCCGTATCCTTCAAAGATAATCGCACCGGTTTTTGCCTCAAACTTGCGGCAGACATCCGGCGGTATGGGTGCCCCCCCTGAAAAACAGCCCATCAGGGAAGACAGATCATACGCATCAAGCTTGGGATGGTTTGTAAAGGCCACAAAAATGGTGGGTACAGCCGGCATGAGCGTGGGACGGTATTTCTGGACTGCCTTGAGGACATCAGTGAAAGGGGGGTTGCCTGTTCTGGGGTCTGGAATGCACACCAGTCTGCTGCCGGATCCGGCGGCGCACAGCATACCCGCTGAGATGCCAAAACTGTGATACCAGGGCAAAATGCCTAAATAACAATGGTATCCCCCGTAATATGCCTTCTCTTTAGGTTTACCTTCACCGTGGGACAGCATGAGGTATTCCATAATTGCAACCACTTGATAGGTCATGTTAATGTGTACAAGTTCCACACCCTTGGGAATGCCTGTGGTGCCGCCTGTGTATAGCATGACAGCCGTATCGTTGACCGGGTCAATGGTGATATCAGGCGGTTCGGGTCTGGATTGGGCCACCATGTCGTCAAACATGATATGTCCGGGCTCATGGTGGCTGGCTTTGGGGATTTTGCCCAAAAGACCGCCTAAAAATCCCTGCCATTTCGGAAGATAGCTTTTAACATTACAGACCACCACGGTCTGGACACCGGTGTCTTCAATGGCCTTGACCGTATTGGGGTAAAAGGTCGGATGATCCATGCAGAACACCATTTTTGCAGTCGAATCATCAAACTGCTGTTTCAATTCTGTGGCCGTATACATGGGGTTGCAGGGCATTGCCACGGCCCCGGCCTTTATGATACCGAAAAAGATTTCAGGAAAATGGGGCAGATTGGGCAGGAGTATTGCCACCTTGTCCCCTTTTTTGATGCCTTTTTTTGCCAGAAAATAGGCGATCCGGTCTGCTGTGTCTTTGACCTGGGAAAAGGTCTTTTGGGCTCCGTTGAATATTGTGAAAGTTTGATTGGGATAACGGGCTGCTGAATTATCCAGCAGTTTGAAAGCAGGATAGTGATAACCGGTGACGTTATGGGCAACACCCTCGGGCCAAAACGGGGTGTTCCAGGGACTGGCTGAAATGTTTGCCTGGTTGGTCTGATCTACCATGGGGATCTCCTTTATTATTGTATATCAATCCAACTTCCTGCAGAATGAGCGTTTAGAAATTCGGAAAGCGGATTCGTTTTATTCTGACCATGGACCTAATTGTGATTGTGATCTGTATAGTATATATGATACTTAAGATTTGCTAAATGTTTTTTTTAAAATAGCACCAGCACCCTGAACTCCTGGACCGGATATGAATGATTTTCACATAACGTCCCTTAGACTATTGATTTTCATCTGCGACAGCGTTATTGAATAAGGTTGGATATCAAATTGCCTTACATTATGAGGCAAAGGAATATATACGAACAATGAAAATCAAGGTAAACCTAAAAGAAAGGTAAAAAATGACAGATCAAAGAATTTTTAATTTCAATCCCGGACCTGCGGCCCTGCCTTTACCGGTCCTTGAGGAAATTCAGGCCTCTTTCCTGAATTTCAGCAATTCAGGCATGTCCATCACAGAGATCAGCCACAGATCTTCTTATTTTGACGATGTTATCAATGATGCCGTGGAACGGGCCAAACGTCTTTTAGGCATAGATGACCAATACCATGTCCTTTTTCTCCAGGGCGGGGCATCTTTACAATTTGCCATGATTCCCATGAATTTTCTTTCCGGGGATCAAAGTGCCGACTATGTCAACACCGGGACCTGGTCCACCAAAGCTATTAAGGAGGCAGAAATCCAGAATAAAAAACATGTGGTCGTAGCCTCTTCCGAGGATAAAGATTTTTCTTATATCCCTGAAGATATCGCCTTCAGCAAAGATGCAAAATATGTCCACATCACTTCCAACAACACCATTAAAGGAACCCAGTTTGCCAATTTTCCCGACACAGGAGGGATTCCTCTGGTTGCCGATATGTCTTCTGATTTTTTTTCACGTCCCCTGCCCATGGAAAAATTCGGCATGATCTATGCCGGTGCTCAGAAAAACTTAGGCCCGTCCGGCACCTGCATGGTGATTTTGCGCAAAGACTTGATGGAAACAGGCAATCCGGATCTGCCTTCCATGCTTAAATATTCCACCTATGCAGGTAAAAATTCCATGTACAATACCCCGCCCTGCTTTGGTATATATACCATTGACCTGGTACTTAAATGGATCGAAGAGGAGATGGGGGGGCTTGAAAAGATGGATGCCTTTAATCAGGAAAAAGCAGGCCTGTTGTACGATTTTATGGAGGCAAGCAATTTTTATCGGGCCACGGCCAGACCCGATTCCAGATCCCTGATGAACGTGACGTTCCGTCTGCCCAGTGAAGAACTTGAGCAAAAGTTTATACAAGAAGCAACAACCAAAGGACTTGGCGGACTTAAGGGCCACAGATCCGTAGGTGGATGCCGGGCATCCATTTATAATGCCGCCACCATGGAGGGTGTCAAAGCCCTGGTGGAATTTATGGATGCATTTCAAAGGGAGGCTAAATAATGAAGGTACTGGTCAGTGATAAAATGGATGAAGCCGGCATTGATATTTTCAGAAACCAGGAAGGTATTGATGTTGATGTGAATACCGGGCTTTCACCCGAAGAACTCAAAGAGATCGTCGGGCAATACGATGCCCTGGCGATCCGGAGCGCCACCAAGGTGACCGCAGACCTGCTCGAATCGGCACAGAACCTCAAGGTTGTTGCCCGGGCCGGGATTGGCCTGGATAATGTAGACATTGATGCTGCCACCAAAAAAGGGGTCGCCGTTATGAACACCCCCGGCGGCAACACCGTCACCACAGCCGAGCATGCCATTGCCATGATGATGGCCTTAACCCGGAATATTCCCAGGGGCACCGCGTCTTTGAAAGATGGCCGCTGGGATAAGAAACTGCTCCAGGGCCGGGAACTTTTTCACAAGACCCTGGGTGTTGTGGGGTTTGGAAATATCGGTTCCATCGCGGCCGGACTTGCCAAGGGGCTGCGCATGAACGTCATTGTGTTCGACCCCAATATCTCTTCGGAACATATTGAAAAGGCAGGATTTGAATATGTGACCCTGGAAGAACTCTATGCCCGGTCGGATTATATCACCATCCATGTGCCTAAAATGGAGTCCACCATTGATCTGCTGGACGCCCAGGCCTTTGAAAAAATGAAGACCGGGGTCATGGTGATCAACTGTGCCAGGGGCGGCATTGTCAATGAACCAGCCCTGCATGATGCCATCCAGTCAGGAAAGGTGGCTGGTGCGGCCCTGGATGTGTTTGCCACAGAACCCCCGGGCCCAGACCATCCGCTGCTCCAGCTGGATCAGGTCATTGCCACCCCCCATTTAGGCGCATCCACCAAGGAAGCCCAGACCAATGTTTCCGTGGCAGCTGCCAATCAAATTATTGCCTATCTGTTAAACGACACCGTGATCAATGCCGTGAATGTACCCTCGGTCACCGGGGATGTTTTAAAGCAGCTTAAACCTTTTCTCTATCTGGTTGAAAAAATGGGGAAAATGCAGGCCCAGATTAGCACGGGCGGTGTGCGTGAGGTCAACATCGAATATATTGGAAAGTTTCCGGATCTTGATCTCAAACCCCTGACCATCAACGGAATCAAGGGTCTTCTCAATGAATATGTCAGGGACGAAGTCAATTCGGTAAATGCCATTTCCCTGGCCAATGAGATGGGGATAAAAATAAGCGAATCCACCGCCCAGGAGTCAGGCAATTTCCTGAACCTGATCCGGGTGACCGTGACCACGGATACTCAGACAAATGTCCTGGAAGGCACGATTTTTGGAAAAGATGATGCTCGGATCGTCAGAATCAATAAGTTCCGTTTAGAAGTTATTCCCGAGGGGCATCTGGGTCTCATTCACAATGTGGACAAACCGGGTTCCATCGGTTCCATCGGCCTGAAATTAGGCGAGCACAACATCAACATTGCCAGAATGATGGTCGGCCGTGAGGATGACGGAGATAGAAATATTATATTTTTGAAAACCGAAACGCCGGTTTCGGCGGATGTGATAAAAGAGATTGAAGATCTTGAGCTTGTGGTTAGTATGACCACCTTTGAGCTTTAGGTAACTAAGTTGTTCGTGGGCGGGCCCATGGTCAAAATAAATTCAATATTGACGTGCTTATCAAACGTTTTTTACCGGGAAACGCTGTGGACGAAAGTCCATAGTTTTTACTATCGAACTGAGATAATAAATCCCAACTAAAATCAAAATCTTAATCATTTAACATTGGCGCTGACTTTTTAATTTACATGAAAAAAAATTAGTTGAAACAAAAAAAAATATAAGTTATATACCGCAAAAAGATATTAACCAAGTTACGAGGTTTATGACTGTGTACAAAAAACCATTTTTATACCTAGTTACTGGGCTGGCAGCCCTTTTGTTTTTTTTACCCTGTGCAGTATTTGCCGCTCCCCCCATCACCAGTGAGATACGCAGGGATATTTCCAAAACCATGGATGCGGAGAAAAGTATCCAGAATTTAAAATCTGAATGGAAAGATGAATCCAGAAATCTTGCAGACCGGCTGGAACTGCTGGAGCAAGAGGCGGCAGCCCTGGAAACAAAACTGGAAAGACAGACCCTGCGTCTGTCCCTGGAGAAGAAAAAAC
>PDTI01000005.1 GCA_002747145.1 Desulfobacter postgatei | reverse complement strand
AGAAAGGGGCTTTACTTTATCGACGCCCATAGCTTCCAGCTGAAGCATACACATGGTACCGGTGGCGTCCTGGGTGAAAGCTTCATCAATTTTGATTTTAATCAGTTCTCCTGGGGCCGGCAGTTCAGCCGGTTCAACCAGGTGATCTTTAAGGATCTTGTGTGTTAGTCCTAAAGCGCTCATGTTACCTCTCTTCGTTTATGGTTATGATTAATGCCTCGACAGGCTGTTACAACATACTAATTTTCACAATTTTTTTTGTTGGAAACTCAATTTGATCCTCGGAATCCTATCTCTATGTCTGTGGTCAAATTGATTTTCCGCCTTGAACTTGAAAAAATTATCTATTCCGTAACAGCCTGTCGATCCAATCGAAAGTCTTTGAAAGTATTGAAACATGCTTTCATCCCCCCTTAAGCCGAGGGCTCAACTATTTAGTTTCCGTATCGTACGATTATCCAAAGCTGCACCTGCGCCACACATGTTTTTAGGATAGGAAGCTGCTCTTTGTCAAGCAGACACATATAACCAATATGCGTCCGTTGGCGTGCCTTGATGGTGACTTAAAATCCGGCGTATCTGTGGCAGATTTAATTCTGATCATGGGCCTTAAGTCGCCATCAAGGCAATCAAATCATATAAACTGGCCGGTGCTCTATTGGAGGGGTTTAAAATTTTCGTGGCTCTGATCTGTTGCTCGTGTAACCTCATCACGTCTCTTCAGTGATGACCCGCTTAACATCGTTTACAGTTTTTACCCGGCGAAGTTCTGACATGAGTTTTTTAAGCTGCCCGGAACTTTCCACCATGATGGTGAAATAAAAAACCCCAATGCCCTCGTCCGATGTTTCCGAGTGGGCATTTGAAATATTGATACCCGCCTTTGAAATCACAGCAGCAATGTCCGCCAAAAGGCCGTGGCGATCGTCGGTCTTGATGGAGATGGACGCAGGGTATGATTCCGTGATATCAATGGCCCATTCCACTTCAATAATTCTTTCACTGCTTACTTTTAAAATATTAATGCAATTCTTCCGGTGAATGGCAACCCCTTGGCCCTGGGTGATATATCCGATGATGGGATCACCGGGCAAGGGATTGCAGCATCTTGAGAATTTGACCAGAATATCATCAAGGCCTTTGACAATAACCCCGGTGGTTCGTTTGTCCGAACGCCGAAAAACTGTTTTTTCAATGATGGCGCCATCCGTATCCTTTGAATTTTTTCCAATATCCGGCACAGCCCGGTTCAGAAGCTGAAGCGCTGTCATTTGTCCAAATCCCACATGGGCGATCAGGTCGTCAACCGTCTTGAAACCCAGGGACTCTGCCACACTGCTGATATGACCTGATTTAACCAGGGCCTTGAAATTCTGACCGCGCTTTCTAAACGTTTTCTCACACATTTCCCGTCCCAGGGAATAGCTTCGCTCCCTTTCTTTGGCATTGATATAGGCCCTGATTTTTGTCTTTGCCTTGACTGTTTTAACAAAATTGAGCCAGTCCCGGTTGGGTTTGTGTCCCTTGGTGGTTATGATTTCAATGGTATCACCGGTACGCAGTTCATGGGACAGGGGTACAAGCTTTCCGTTGACCCGGGCACCTGTGCACTGGGCCCCAACCTCCGTGTGAATCCGGTAGGCAAAGTCAACGGGTGTGGCTTTTTTGGGAAGTGTTTTGATCTCTCCTGCCGGGGTAAACACGTAAATTTCACCGGGATAGAGGTCTATGCGGACGTTTTCAAGGAATTCATCCGGATCTTTAAGGTTTTCCTGGTTCTCCACAAGATTCCGGATCCAGGCAAACAGTTCGCCGGTGTTTTCATCAATCCTGGTACCTTCTTTATAGGACCAGTGGGCGGCAATGCCGGATTCCGCCACCCGGTTCATCTCATGGGTTCTGATCTGGATCTCCACCCGCTCGCCTTTGGGGCCGATGACCGTGGTGTGGATCGACTGGTACATATTGGGCTTGGGATTGCCGATATAGTCTTTTATCTTATAATAGATGGGTTTCCACATGGAGTGAACCGCGCCCATGGCAGCATAACACTGGGGCTCGGTGTCCAGAATGATTCGAAAGGCAACGATGTCATACACCTCGTCAAACTCAAGGCCCTGGGACAACATTTTCTGATAAATGGAGTAAAAGGACTTAAACCGCCCTTTGATCTGGCAGGGCAGCTCCATCTCTTCCATTTTATAGTGCAAGGAGGTTGAGACCTCATTGATATAAGCTTCCTGCTCGTCCTTGGCCTTATTGACAAGGGCAAGGATACGATCATGCTCTTCGCGCAGGGTATAAAAAAAGGCACGCTCTTCCAGTTCATTTTTAATCCAGAAAATACCAAGACGTGCGGCAATCGGCGCATAGATATCCAGGGTTTCCTGGGCAATAATGGCCTGTTTTTCCGGTTTTCTGTGATATTTAAGGGTCCGCATATTATGCAGACGGTCTGCCAGCTTTATGAGTACCACCCGGATATCATCCGCCATGGCCAGGATCATTTTACGCAGGGATTCTGCCTGCTGGGCCACCTTGGTGGCGGCATGCAGGGCGGACAGTTTGGTCACGCCCTCCACAATATGCGCCACCCCGGGACCAAACATATCGGAAATATCCTCTTTGGTGGCCGGGGTGTCTTCAATGACATCATGGAGCAGAGCCGCAGCAATACTCTCCATGTCCAGCTTCATGTCCGCCAGAATATTGGCCACCTCCAGGGGATGGGACAGATAGGGTTCTCCCGAGAGCCTGACCTGGCCCTCATGAACCTGGGCGGAATAAATATACGCCCGCTCAATGAGCGATACATCCGCATCTGGGCTGTACTCATATATTTTGTCCAGTATGTCGTTGATTCGAATCATTGTATTCGTCCCACTCAAGATTCCCCTCCGGCCTTTCAGGCGGGTAGGTTTAGCTGTGCTTTTGCGTGCTCGTGAACGTAGAAGAATACCCTCTTGGCGTTGTAAAAATCAATTCCCATTTTCAGTGGGCCCTAGTAGGCCTTGGCAAACAGAACCCGCCGGTCACTTTTTTCTCCACAGCAAATACAGGATCCGGCTTCGTCAGGGCTGTCAAAGGGTATGCACCGGATGGTCACGGACAGATCCTGTTTTATCTTTTCTTCACACTGGCCTGATCCACACCAGTGGGCCAGAACAAAGGCCCCGTTCTTATATCCTTTTGCGTCTCTATACAGATCATAAAATTGATCTTTTTCATCCATGGAAAAGGTGTTGGCTTCCCGGAAATCACGCGCTTTCTGGAACAGGTTATGCTGGATGTCATCCAGAATATCGGCAATGGTATCTACAAACGTGTCTGTGCTGATCCCCTTTTTCTGCCCCATATCCCTGCGGGCCATGAACACACTGTTGTTTTCAATGTCCCTGGGGCCAAGTTCCACGCGCACGGGAATACCTTTTTTCACCCAGTCCCACCCCCTGGCGCCGCCGATATCCCGGTTGTCGATCTCCACATCCACGGGCCGGCCGTGATATGTCTGCTGCTTTAGAGCGGCTTTAAGTGCGTCAGCACTTTCCAGAACAGCAGAATTGTCAGCCCCTTTCTTGATAATGGGCAGGATCACCACATGGGCCGGGGCAATGCGGGGGGGCACCACCAAACCATCATCATCGGAATGCACCATGATCATACCGCCGATCATCCGGGTGGATGTTCCCCAGGACGTGGTCCATGCAAAAACTTCCTGGCCCCCTTCGTTCTGGAATTTGATGTTGGAGCCTTTGGCAAAATTCTGGCCTAGAAAATGGGAGGTCCCGGCCTGAAGCGCTCTTTTATCCTGCATCATCGCCTCAATGCAGGCAGTTTCATCCGCCCCGGGGAACCGTTCGGATTCACTCTTATAGCCTTTGACCACCGGTATGGCCAGTCGTTCCTCAACAAATCTGGCGTAAACATCCAGCATCAGAAGGGTACGTTCCATGGCCTCTTCTTTGGTGGCATGGGCCGTATGCCCTTCCTGCCATAAAAATTCACTGGTGCGCAGAAACATGCGCGTGCGCATTTCCCAGCGCACCACATTGGCCCATTGGTTCAAAAGAATAGGCAAATCCCGGTAGGATGAGATCCATTTGGACATGGACTCACCAATAATGGTTTCGGATGTGGGCCGGACAATCAATGGCTCGGCCAGCTCTCCGCCCGGTACAAGCCCGCCGCCTTCACCCTTTTCCAGCCTGTGATGGGTGACAACGGCACACTCCTTGGCAAAGCCATCCACATGCTCAGCCTCTTTTTCAAGGTAGCTTAGGGGAATAAATAATGGGAAATAGGCGTTTTTTACCCCGGTTTCCTTGAACATGCCATCCATCTGGCTCTGGATGTTCTCCCAAATGGCAAATCCCCAGGGTTTGATCACCATACATCCGCGGACCGGTGAATTTTCCGACATGTCCGAGGCTTTTACCACCTCCTGGTACCACTGGGGATAATCTTCTTCCCTTGTGGGGGTGATGGCAGTCTTAACTTTCTTTCCCATCTATTTCCTCCGCATCTAAGGTCATTGCGTCAATCTCTTTTATCAGTTCATCCACTAAACACGCCTGGTCAATTTTACGGATAACTCTGCCTTTTTTAAATAAAATTCCCTTGCCGTCTCCGCCGGCAATGCCGATGTCCGCTTCTTTGGCTTCCCCCGGACCATTGACCACGCATCCCATAATGGCAACTTTAATCCGTGCTGAACGCTCAAGTAAAGCTTTTTCTACCTGTTCGGCAATTTTAAACAAATTTATTTTACACCGCCCGCAGGTGGGACAGGAGATCAGCTCCGGACCCCGTTGGCGCACCCCCAATGCCCGTAAAATCTCAAACCCGGTGCGGATCTCTTCCACCGGATCCCGGGTCAGGGAAACCCGGATGGTGTCCCCGATTCCTTCGGAGAGCAGCATGCCGATGCCGATGGCAGACTTGGTAATGCCGCCATAAAGCCCGCCGGCCTCGGTGACACCGACATGAAACGGTACGTCGGTTAACGTTGAAAGCTGCCGGTAGGCCTCCACAGTTCGCTCAACATCCGAGGCCTTCAAGGAGACTTTAGTGTCATAAAAGCCCAGATCCTCCAGCATCCGGATATTGGCAAGGGCACTTTCCACCATGCCCCGGGCTGTCACACCAAATTTTTTTTCAATCTTTTTTTCCAAAGATCCGCTGTTAACCCCGATGCGGATGGGAAGCTTGTGGGCCTTGGCACAGTCCACCACGGCTTTTATTTTGTCAGCCGTGCCGATATTACCCGGATTGATCCGCAGCCCATCCACCCCGGATTCGGCCGAAGCAATGGCCAGGCGCCAGTCAAAATGGATGTCAGCAATCAAGGGGATATGAATCTGGGCTTTAATGTTTTTTAACGCCTTGGCCGCGTCCATATTCGGCACGGCTGCCCGGACAATTTCACACCCGGCCTTCTCCAGGGACAATATCTGATTCACCGTGGCCTGCACATCCTGGGTCTGGGTGTTGGTCATGGACTGAACCGAGACCGGGAACCCGGAGCCCACAGGTTGTGATCCCACCTTTATCTGCCGGGTTTTCCGGCGTTCTTTGAGCAGCGGCATAAACTAAATCCTTAAGAACTTGTTTGGTAATTGATGAATCGGCTGCAATCTCATTTTCATGAGATTACGCTTCAATCCCCTAATTACCAAACAATCTCTAATTTAAAAACACACATGCCTGAATCGTAATTTTTTTCCGGTCAGTTGCGCCAGACAACTGCAGCGGCATGACCGGGGGCCTTGCATATCAAGCCAAAAGGCGCTTGCATTTTTTAGGTACCATACTGGGGCCGTTTTTTTCAAGATACAGTGATGACAAAAAAATTCTGTGGAGATCACGCCTAAAAACCGTCTTCTTATGGCATCAATGATACAAAATCAACTTGAAACAGCCGCCGGATTTTCAGTGCAACCCCATGAAAATTTATAATTAAGGCACAAGATCGAAATGGTAGCTGGAGATACGGCAATAGGCTTCGGCGTACTTTAGAGCGTGTTTGATAATTGATGAATCGGCTGCAATCTCATGAAAATGGCCCCAATTCCCCCCAAATTTTATGTCAATAGTCCCGCTATTAACAACAAAATTTGTGAAAATTGGTTCTCATTTTCATGGAATCTCGCTTCGATCCCCTAATTATCAAACAGGCTCTAAAAGATTTGACAAGCTGGGAATGCCGTGTCAGCATGCCCATGAAAACGACGAATGGGTTTACGCAAATGAAGGAATTTTACCATTGCCTCAGAGACGGCGCTGATGCGCTGGGGTTGAATGTATCACCGGGACAAGTGGATTTAATGGTTGCCCATGCCCGGCAGTTGCAGCTCTGGAATGCCAAAATGAATTTAACCGCCATAACGGATATCCGGCTTGTGGCAGATAAGCATTTTGTGGATGCCCTGGCTGCGGTCAGGTATCTGGAGCGGCCTGCCCGGATAATGGACATGGGTTCCGGTGCTGGATTTCCTGCTATTCCCATGAAAGTCATCTGCCCGGACCTTAATGTCACCATGGTGGATGCGGTGAGAAAAAAAGTCAGCTTTTTAAACCATGTGGTTCGCACCTTAACGCTTGATAACATCAGCGCACTGCATGCAAGGGTGGAAGACCTTGCCAGCGACCCCGGACATTTTCAACTGTATGATGGTGTAACAGCCAGGGGGTTTGCAAACCTTGGAAAGCTTGCAAGGCTTGCCGCTCCCATGCTGGCGCCCGGTGGCAGGATCTATGCCCTCAAAGGCGCACATGCTTTGGAAGAGATTACGCCTGAACTTGAGACACAGTTTCATATTACCTGTAAATCTTATCGCCTGCCTTTTGTGCATGACCAACGGTGTGTGTTGATCCTTGAAGTTTGTTAAATACATGCGAGAGTCTTTGTAAATTCTTGACTTTTCCCTTTGCGGCGATTACAAAGAAAAATTCAATAATAACAGCCATGGGCTGATCTGGTCTCTCAACGGTATTCAGCTCATCCCATAACTGAACATAAAAGTAATTCAGCAGGTTATCTTGAGTGTCATATAAAAAAGATTTAAAACCGGATTCGACAGGCTGTCGAAAGGCAAAAGGAATTGAGGAATAATGGATTATAAAAAAACACTGAACCTGCCTTCTACCCAATTTGCAATGAAGGCCAACCTGCCCCAGCGTGAACCTGAGATGATCAAAGCCTGGGAGCAGAAAAAAATCTATAAAAAGCTGCGGGAACAATCCAGGGACAAGCCCCTTTTTATTCTCCATGACGGTCCTCCCTATGCCAACGGCCATCTTCACATGGGCCATGCCATTAATAAAATATTAAAGGATATTATCATCCGCTCCAAACAGATGTGCGGTTTTAATGCACCGTATGTTCCGGGCTGGGACTGCCACGGCCTGCCCATTGAACATAATGTGGACAAAAAACTTGGCAGCAGGAAAAAAGGTATGACCCCGGTGGAGGTGCGCCGGCAGTGCCGGGCGTATGCCGAATCATTTGTGGATATCCAAAGAGACGAGTTTAAACGCTTTGGGGTTGCAGGGGAGTGGGATGAACCTTACCTGACCATGAACTATGCCTATGAAGCACGCATCGCTAAAGAGTGTGGTGAATTTGGCCTGTCAGGGGATCTGTTCCTGGGCAAAAAACCCATTTACTGGTGCTGCAGCTGCAGCACCGCGCTGGCTGAAGCTGAAATTGAGTACCACGACCATACCTCCCCGTCCATTTATGTTAAATTTCCTGTGAAGGATGATGTCAAAGATCTTTTTGATACAGGCGGGGAAACAGCCTTTGTCGTGATCTGGACCACCACCCCATGGACCCTGCCGGCCAATCTGGCTGTGTGCCTGCATCCTGACTTTGTTTATGCCGCAGTTAAAACACAAAACCAGGGCATCCTGATCATAGCCAGTGAACTTGTTGAAAATGTAATGGATACGTTTGGGATTCAGGATTACACCATTATTGCCAGGCTGTATGGCAGGGAACTTGAAAACCGCAACTGCCGTCATCCCTTTTATGACCGGGAGTCGCTGATTATCCTGGGGGATCACGTCACCCTTGATGCCGGCACCGGATGCGTTCATTCCGCCCCGGGCCACGGCGCCGAGGACCATATTGTAGCCAAACGATATGGTCTGGACTGCTATGCACCTGTGGAGGACAACGGCACCTTCTCCAAAGGGGTTGAGCGGTTTGAAGGCCAGTTTATTTTTAAGGCAAATGCAGAAATCAATAGACTGCTGGAAGAAAAAGGGGTCCTGCTCAAGCAGGAAGACCTGTCCCATTCCTACCCCCACTGCTGGCGCTGTAAAAAACCCGTCATTTACCGGGCCACACCCCAGTGGTTTATCTCCATGGAGAAACAGAAACTGCGGCAAAAAGCCCTTGATGAAATCAACAATGTCCATTGGATTCCGTCCTGGGGCAGGGAGCGTATATATTCCATGATTGAGCACCGGCCGGACTGGTGCCTGTCCCGCCAGCGCGCCTGGGGTGTTCCCATTCCCGTATTTCACTGCACCACGTGCAAAAAGGTGTATGTGACCCGGGAGTCCGTGGACCGTATCCATCAGCTTTTTACTGAATTTTCTTCGGATATCTGGTTTGAAAAGGATGCGCAATATCTGATGCCTGAGGGTGCGGTATGCGCGGACTGCGGTTCAACAACCTTTACCAAGGACCAGAATATCCTTGATGTGTGGTTTGATTCAGGTCTGAGCCATGCCGCCGTGCTGGAAGAAAGACAGGGGTTGGAGCGTCCTGCAGATCTGTACCTTGAAGGCTCTGACCAGCATCGCGGGTGGTTTCACTCTTCACTGCTGACGGCTGTGGGCAGAACAGGTCATGCCCCGTACAAGGCTGTCCTCACCCACGGGTTTGTGGTGGATGAAAAGGGCCATAAAATGTCGAAATCCGTGGGCAATGTTGTGGCCCCGGACAAGGTGATCAAGCAGTATGGTGCTGATGTATTACGGCTTTGGGCAGCCTCGGCCGATTACCGCGGGGATGTCAGTATTTCCAACAATATCATTAAGCAACTTTCGGATGCCTACAGACGGATCAGGAACACCTGCCGGTTTCTTTTGGGTAATTTCACCGGGTTTGATCCTTCCCAGGTCAGGCCGGTTGAAAATATGGGGGAACTGGACCGGTTCATTCTCCACCGCCTCCATTATGTGGTAAAACGGTGCCGGGCAGCCTATGACACCTATGAATTCCATGTGATCTATCATACCCTGCATAACTTCTGCGTGGTGGATCTCTCCTCCTTTTATCTGGATATTATCAAGGACCGTGTTTACACAACTCCTGAACATTCAGATACCCGTAAAGATGCCCAGACCGTCATGTTTATGATACTGGACGCCCTGGTCAAAATCATGGCGCCGATCCTGCCATTTACGGCGGAAGAGATCTATACCCATATGCCCCTGGGTGAGGACAGAAAAGAGAGTGTCCATATGGAAGAGATGGTCTGCCTTGATCCTTGTCTTGAAGACAAGAATCTTGCAGCCAAGTGGGAAGATATCCGCACATTGCGTGCTGAAGTGACCAAGGCCCTTGAAGAGGCAAGAGCAGCCAAACTCATCGGCCATCCCCTGGATGCCGCCGTTGAAATTAAACTGCCCCAGGGCGGACTTGCAGCCCAGGTGGCATCTTTGGATATTGATCTTAATGCCGTTTTTATCGTGTCCAAGGCCAGTGTGGTGGAGACCCTTGACGGCGATGTTTACCAGGGAAAAGAGATCGAAGACCTTGCCATAAAAGTTTCAAAGGCGCCCGGTGAAAAATGTGAACGGTGCTGGCGGTTTGATGAAAATCTGGGAACGGATCCGGATCACCCGGGTGCCTGTCCCCGCTGCACCCAGGCCCTTGGCGCTATTCTGGCCTGATGGTTGATTTTTTTACCCCCATGCGGCGGCTTGTCCTGGTGACGATCTGTGTGCTTTTGCTGGACCAGGTCACCAAATGGCTTATTGTCAAACATCTGGCGTTGCACGCCAAGATTACAGTGATTGATCATTTTTTTGACATCACCCATCTACTTAATCCCGGGGGGGCGTTTGGTTTTTTTGCCCAGCAGTCCCCCGGGATCAGAAAATTCGTTTTTTTATTTTTATCCTCCGGAATCGCCCTGTTCGTACTCTGGCTTTACCGAAAAACAGCCACATCCCACATCTTTTTATCCTATGGCCTGGCCCTGATTTTCGGTGGGGCCACAGGAAATCTGATTGACCGGTTCCGGTTTGGGAAAGTGGTTGATTTTCTTGATTTTTATGTCGGGGCCCTTCATTGGCCGGCCTTTAATATTGCAGATTCAGCCATTACCGTTGGAATGGGCATATTGATTTACCACGTAATATTCAACAAACTGCCTGAGAGCCTGTTTGATAATTAGGGGATCGAAGCGAAATCCCATGAAAATAAGAACCAATTTTCACAAATTTTGTTGTTAATAGCCGGACTATTGAGATAAAATTGGGGGGAATTGGAGTCATTTTCATGGGATTGCAGCCGATTCATCAATTATCAAACAGACTCTGAAATATAGGGGGGATACCCATGCATCCAATTCTTCTTCAGATCGGCGGCCTCAAGCTTTATACGTATGGCCTTTTCGTGGCACTGGGGTTTATCACCGCCATCTGGTTTACAAAACGCAATGCAAAATTTTATGGTGTTCCGGACCAGGTGGTGTCAGATCTTTTTTTTACCATTTTAATCTGCGCCCTTGCCGGCGCCCGTATTCTGTATGTGTTGATTCATCTCAACGCTTACAGGGATAATCTTTTGGATATTTTTAAACTCTGGAACGGCGGTCTGGTTTTTTTCGGAGGCTTTATCGGCGCACTCCTTGGCGCCATTATATTCTTACGCATCAAAAACGTGGAGATCTGGAAAACCGCCGATGTCCTGTCTCCCGGCCTTGCGTTAGGACACTGCGTGGGGCGTTTCGGCTGTCTTTTTGCCGGATGCTGTTACGGCAAATCCTGCACGTTGCCCATTGCCCTGACCTTTACCAACCCGGACAGCCTGGCCCCCCTTAATACGCCTTTGCACCCCACCCAGCCTTACATGATTGCTTCCAACTTCATTCTTTTTCTGATGCTTCTGACCATACAGCGGCACAAGCGTTTCAATGGCATGGTTTTTTTAAGCTACATCATACTCTACTCCCTGTTCAGATCCATTATTGAATTTTTCAGAGGTGATTTCAGAGGGAACTTCCTGTTTGATTTTCTGTCACTGTCCCAGGGTATTGGGTTGCTGATCTCCTGCATTGCCTTGGTATTCATGGTTATCAAACTGAGATCCCGGCATGGCAACAGCTAAGAACCTGGTCACCTGCAAAGCCCTTACAGGCGCTCTTGATGCCCTGTCAAAGGACGATAAACTTAAAACCGTGCTGATCTGCGGGGAATCCTTTCTGGTGGGTAAAGCTTTGGATACCCTTGTTCCAATACTGCTTAAAGGGGAATCAAAACAGTTCGGTCTTAATGTTCTGGACGGAAAAACCATACCCGTTGGCGAAATTGCCGAACAGGCCGCTACCTTCTCTTTCCTTGGCACCCGAAAAGTTATTACCGTGAAAGATGCACCGCTTTTTTTAACAAAAGCACCTGCCGGTGAGATCAGCTACAGCGACAAGGATCTTCAGATTTTGATCCGCCTTGTTGAACAGGGCATCCCTGACAATCATGTGCTTGTATTCACCACGGCTGCGCCGGACCGCAGAAAAAAGATATACCAATGTATCCTTGAGCACGGGCTGGTGGTGGACTGCCACGTTGCCACAGGTCTCAGAAAGGCAGATATTGAAGAACAGCATTCTGTGCTGCGGGATATCAGCCGGCAAATTTTGCTGAACTCAGGAAAGCAGATCGCCCCGGATGCCTTTACAGCCCTTGTGGACCAGATTGGGTTTAATCCGCAGTTATTTGCGAATGCAATTGAAAAACTTGTCACATATACCGGGAGCAGAAATCAGATATCTGTGGCCGATATCGGGGCTGTGGTGCACAAAGATAAAAAGGATCCCATATTTACCCTGACCAATGCGGTGATGGACCGGGATACCTCTAAATCACTGACCCTTTTATCGGGCTTGTTGGGCGATGGGTTTCATCCGTTACAGATTATAAAAACCCTTGAAAAGCAGCTCCGCAAACTGTTAGCCATCAAGTGCTTCACAACGGGTCTGAATACAGGGCGGGCAGGCGGGACTGGTTTGAAATATATGCAGTTCAATGCATTCAAGCAAATGCTGTTGCCTGCAATGATTGACTGGGATGCTTTCACCTTGAAAGCGGATAAAAAAAACATGGGCCTTTTCATGGCCGGATACGATAATACTAAAAAAAGGGGTGCCAAACAGCCGGCCCATGACCTTTTGCTGGCACCCAATCCTAAAAACGCCTATCCGATATTCCAGAATGTTTTAAAATCTGAAAATTTTTCCCTGGAAGAACTTACACACGCGCTGTCTACCCTTGCCGACCTTGATTATCACATTAAATCATCCGGGGCAGATGCTGCCACAGGAGTTGAAAATTTTATTATGGCCCTGTGCCGCAGGTCATAATTTTCTTATCAAAGAATGTTTAATTTTGTGTTAATAGCCGGACTATTGACATAAAATTTGGGGGAATTGGAGCCATTTTCATGGGATTGCAGCCGATTCATCAATTATCAAACAGGCTCTTACATACTAGCGTGGACAGTATGCATATTTTCTTTCAGAACTAACAGATAAAATTTATCATGGCATGGAGCCGAAAGAGAGGGATGCTTTGACACGGCGTAAAACAAAAATTGTAGCGACCATATCCAACCTGAACTGTTCAGTGGAATTCATTGACACGCTTTATAAGGCCGGCATGAACGTGGTGCGTTTGAATACGGCGCACATGAGCCATGATGATGCAAAGCAGGTGATTGAAAATATCCGCCGGGTATCGGACAAGATCGGTATTCTTTTAGATACGAAAGGCCCTGAAATCAGAACCTGTGATGCAAAATCCCCCTTGTCTGTATCCTTTGGAGATTCTATTCGCATCAAAGGAGAGGTTAACGGGATTTCACACGATGATGTGATCTATGTCTCCTACCCCCATTTTGTCGATGATGTGCCGGTTGATTCTTCCATTCTCGTTGATGACGGATGCATTGCCCTGAAAGTAACAGACAAGGAAGAGGGCCATTTAATCTGTTTCGTGGAAAACGATGGGATCATTTACCCCAGAAAAAGCATCAACATCCCATCGGTTCATGTTAAATTGCCGGCCTTGAGCAGAAAGGACAGGGAATTTATTGCCTTTGCCGCTGACCAGGAACTTGATTTTATTGCCCATTCTTTTGTTCGCAACAAGGAAGATGTCCTGGCTGTTCAAGCCATTCTTGATGAGAAAAAATCCCCCATCAAGATTATCGCCAAAATTGAAAATGCCCAAGGGGTGGATAATCTGCGGGAAATTCTGGAATATGCCCATGGGGTGATGGTGGCCCGGGGGGATTTAGCCGTTGAGATTCCAACTGAAAAAATTCCATTGATTCAAAAAGAGATTGTCCAAACCTGTATCGAACTCAGGCGCCCGGTTATTGTGGCTACCCAGATGCTGCATTCCATGATTAAGTCACCGCGGCCCACAAGGGCGGAGGTCTCTGATGTGGCCAATGCCTGTTTGGATCATGCTGATGCCTTGATGTTGTCGGGCGAGACAGCCAATGGTCAATATCCTGAACAGGCGGTGCAGACCATGGCCAGAATTGCCAGTGAGGTGGAGTTTAAAAAAAGCTCATTCATGGATGTACCTTATTCAAGCAACGACAAGCTGACAGACTATCTTGCCAAGGCCGCAGTGAAGTCTTCCCTGCGGTTAAACACCCGGGGGATTGTGGCGGATTCACTTTCCGGCAAAACCATTCTGGCTCTGGCTGCATACCGGGGGGACAGCCCGATTTTTGCCCAGGTTTACGATAAAAAAGTGATGCGCATGCTCTCTTTGTCCTTTGGGGTATTCCCAGAGTACATTCCGCTCGGGGCATGTCCAAAGGAATCGGTTACAGCTTCCATCTGCCGTTTAATTAAAGACCATAATTTTAACGATGACGATCTGATTATTGTGCTTTCCGGAAGCTTTGGACCTGAACTGGGTGCATCGTTTATTGAGATCAGCCATGCAAAAAATTTCAGTGATCAATGCATCCTGAGCAAGGAATAAACGCTATGGAAAAAACGAAAGCGATTAGGGAAATTGAGTTTGTATCATACACCGAGAGTGTGCCGGCAATTCTGAAACAGATTCGTTTGGATGAGCACTTAACAGATCAGAAGATTATCCTGCTCAAGCCTAACCTGGTCAATGCACGTCCGTTTCCCGTCACCACCCCAGCCCAACTGGTGGAAGGTGTGGTTAAATATGTCAGACAGCACTCCGCTGCCAGGCTGATCATAGCAGAAGGGTGCGGAGACAGTATCATGGACACCGGGGAGGTTTTTGCGTCACTTGGATACAACAACCTGGCAAAAAAGATAGATGTGGAACTTCTTGACCTTAACCACGCCCCCCTGATCCGGCTGGAAAATAAAGAAAATGAAATTTTTCCGGAAATGTTTCTGCCGGAAATTGCCTTT
>PDTI01000004.1 GCA_002747145.1 Desulfobacter postgatei | reverse complement strand
CGCCGACAGTCCGTCACCATAAAACTCAACAAATTTTTCCACCACCCCCACGTCTCTTAAAATTTGAACAATCCTGAACACCAGATCCGTGGCTGTGGTGCCAGGGTTCATTTTTCCGGTCAGTTTGAATCCTACCACCTGGGGGATCTGCATATAGATGGGTTGTCCCAACATGACCGATTCTGCCTCAATCCCACCAACGCCCCAGCCTAACACCCCTAGACTATTCACCATGGGCGTGTGGGAATCGGTGCCCACCACGGTATCCGAGAAACAGATATTATCCCGCATTTGCACCACATTGGCCAGGGACTCCAGATTCACCTGGTGTACAATGCCCACGCCGGGAGGAAATATCCTCATATTTTTAAAGTTTTTTTGTCCCCATTTCAAAAATTCATATCTTTCCCGGTTACGTTGAAATTCTTTTTCCATGTTGATCTGCAGGGCGTCCGGGGAACCAAAGGCGTCAACCTGAATGGAGTGATCAATAATTAGATCCACAGGTATTTCAGGGTTAATCACAGCAGGGTTTCCCCCGAACTGACCCATGGATGTCCGCAAGGCGGCCAGATCAACCAACGCGGGAACACCAGTCAGGTCCTGCAGAATGACCCGGGCCGGCTTAAACGGGATCTCTTTTTCAGATTTTTGTTCCGGCTGCCAATTGGCCAACGCAACGATATCATCCGCATTCACCTGGAAATGGTCCAGGTTGCGCAGGGCCTGCTCCAATAATATCTTAATTGAAAAGGGCAGACGGCAGACATCTCCTATGCCCTGCTTTTCGAGATTTTCAAGTTTATAGAACTGGACCGACGTATGAGATAGCTTGAGGTGAGCTTTACTGCCAAATTTGTCTTGATCCATAATCTCTCCTTATTTTTGGGCCCATTGGGGGATTGGCAGATGATACGAAATCCAGTGCTTGATCTGCCGTAAATCTTGGTCAGGCATTCTGCGGCCCATAAAATACCAGCAATACCCAAATAAAATATTCACTTTGATATCTGGATTAAAATTTATATCCTTAAAGAAATTCTGTCAATTTACTGAAACACCCCACAGGAGGGGAAATGACCTTCAAAGCCAAGATTGAGACATCGAAGACATCCAATAACCAAGTCGATATACCCAAGATCAAAATTGGGGCATCCACCTGCCTTCTGGGTGAAAAAGTAGGCTATGACGGTAATCACAGCCATGACCGTTATCTGACCCAGACTCTGTCGCTTTTTGTTGAATATGTCCTCGTCTGTCCTGAAGTGGCGTGTGGTATGCCCATTCCCACGGAGTCGGTGCGTCTGGTGGGAGATCCGGCTGCCCCGTGTCTGGAAACCCGGAATACCCATGAGGATAAAACCCGGATGGTGACAGAGTGGATTCCAGGAAAATTGGCCGCCCTTGAAAAGGAAAACCTGTGCGGGTTTATATTTAAGAGCCCTTGACCTGAAAACTACCACAAAAAAGAATATCAATGTGCTCATGCACATCCTGAGTTTTTTTAAAAAGCATCTGAGTGCAGATGAAAAGCAGGAGATGCTTTCGCTATCCATTTGAACTGAAATTACGGAATTATTTTTGATGGGCAGTTTCCTGTGTAAGCTGCCCCAAAAGGGGAGGGGGCCTCTTTTTACTCATGCCCAACCAGGGTTTGAAAATCTGCCAGCTGCTGGGCATTACCCATAACGGCAATCAACTCTCCGGCTTTGAACTGATGATCCGCAATGGGGTTGGGATGCATCACACCATTATACATCACACCAACCACAGATATTCCGATTTTGGTGCGAAGTTCCAACTCTTTAATCGTCCGGCCGATGACAGGGCTGCCGGGCAAAAGTTTTATCCAGTTAAACTCCAGCAGATCACAGGCTTTCTGCAGTTGAGACAGGTTTTGATCTCTCTGGGAGATATTGAAAAGCGGGGCGTACAGCTCCCTGCGAAAGGCATCGATATATTTCTGGATATCCGTGGTCGGAATATTTAAATGCAGCAGCGCCTGGCGGGTGAATTGCAGGCCGGCCTCAAATTCGGGCTGAACCACTCGCTGTATACCCTGGTCATGCAGCGCTGTCATCTGTTCTACCCCTTCAGCCCTTGCCACAATATTTACCCTGGGGTTTAAATGGCGAATCTGATCACAGGCAGCTCCCGTGACATCAATCCTTGGTGTGGTAATGAGCACAAGATTGGCTTTTTTTATTTTACCGGCCTCCAATACAACATCCCGGGTGACATCGCCGTAAATCACCGGAAATCCCATGCGCTTTGTCTGGATCACCCGCCGGTAATCCAACTCAATAATGACAAAAGAGAGTTCCAGACGCTGCAGAACCTGACCGACATAAACCCCGATCCGCCCCCCGCCGGCGATGATCACATGGTTGCGCAGGCCGGTATCCGGTAAATTGATGGTCTGTACAGCCTCTTGTTTAAACATCCGCTTTCGCAGTCCGTATAATGGGGCAGTCAATCCGGAGACAAGCGGTGTCAATAACATGGTTATAATTGCGGTTGCCAGTGTCAGGGAGTAAAGATCGCTGGATATTGAATCGGTGCTGACCCCAACCCTGGCCAATACAAATGAAAACTCGCCCACCTGGAACATGCCGAATCCCAAAGCCAGGGGAATGACGTTGCCATAGTTGAATAACCGGCTTAATGCGCTGAAAATGATCCCCTTGCCGACAGATACAAATAAAACCACAATCAGTATTGTCCGCCAGTTTTTAATCAAAAAGACCGGATCCAGAAGCATGCCCACCGAGACAAAGAAAAGCAGACCAAAGATATCACGCAGGGGAATAATATCGCTGAGTGCCTGGTGGCCATAATCAGATTCGCTGAGCACCATTCCGGCAATAAACGCGCCAAACGCAAATGATAAACCGAATAAATAGGTGCCATATCCCACGCCCAGACCGATTGCGGTGATTGCCAGCAGGAATAGCTCCCTGGAATTGCGTCTGGCAATATAGGCCAGCAATTTTGGAATGAGTCGCGTCCCGATAAAAATCATCAAAACCAGAAATGTTACCGCCTTGAGGGCGGCCCAGCCAACCGCTGGTATCCCTGCTTCGGGTTGATTCAGCTTAGGCAGAATAATCATTAAGGGGACAACCGCCAGATCCTGAACAATCAAGATCCCTATCATAACACGGCTTGAAAGGGTCCCCATTCGTCCCTGGCTCATCAGTGTTTTAAGAATCACCATTGTACTGGATAAGGCAATGAATCCCCCAAACCATATCGCGTCATTAAAAGACCAGTTAAATAGTTTACCGATTCCAAAGCCAAGGAGAATTGAAAGCAGCATCTGTATCGGGGTGCCAATCAACGCAATCCGGGCAACAGGTTTTAATTCTTTTAGTGAAAATTCCAGCCCCAGGGAAAAGAGCAAGAGCGCAACACCAATCTCGGCTAACAACTCAATATCGTGAATATTGGAAACCGTGACCCCGCCGGTAAACGGCCCGACCATAACACCCGCCAGAATGTATCCTATGATCAAGGGCTCTTTTAAGCGCTGGGCAATGAGACCGCCAATTAAACCAGCAACGACAATAATTGTAATATCAGAAGCTATACCCATCCGTATTCATACCTGAAACAAATTAGCGCCCGGCGGAAAAAATAAATACCACAGATTTTTCACTGACTTTTTATTCGTATTCAAGGCGCGGTTTAGGCATCATATTTTTTCTGATGTCCTGAGACGCAACGAAGAATACGGATAAAAAGGCAATAAAAACGGGAGCCTTTTTTGCCGCGTCCCTTAAATCAAAACTTATCATAATCGTAACTGCTACTCCCTATAAGATTAAATCTGGCCAGAAAAGGCCATTTGGATAGCGACCAGCAGTTACAACATAATTTAGAATATCTCCCTGGGTGTAAATAATTTTCAATATGGACAGATAAAATGAGGAGCGGGCATTGGATCTGCGCCGCTGGGAATCCACAAGCAAGGTATTGGCATCCATGATATCAATACTGTCAGCCATGCCGTATTTAAACTGCATCTGAACAGCATTGAAATTTTCCTGGGCAGATTTTACTTCGTCAGCAAGATTAATCAGGGTGGATTTTGCGGTGTTAAATTCCAGAAAAGATTGCTTTGATTCTAGGATTATCGCCTTTTCTTCATTAGCCAGGGCCAGCTCTGCCTGGCGCTGTTTTGCTAGGGCCTGGCGTACCTGGGCTTTTCGCAGTCCGCCGTCATACAGGGTAAATACGAGCTGGGCCTGGATATATAGCTCTTCGGTATCATATTCACCTTGGGTTCCGATTCCTGTATCATAGGTGATATCTTTTTCCCGGTAGCCGCCTTCAAGTTCCAGTCTGGGCCAATACGCCCCCTTTTCATAAGCCATGTTTCGCTTTGCAATCTCAACATCTTTTTTGGCCTCCTTGATTTCATAGCGGTTTTCAAGAGCTTTGGATTTTATCTCTTCAAGGGTGATTGAAAAATTTTCAATATCTTTGGTCCCCCCTGGTGAAATAGAGAAGTCATCTGGGATACCGGTGAGCCTTACAATACCTGCCTTGGATCTCTGAACATTATTGAGCGCCACAATCTTATTGGTTTTCGCTTTTGACAATTCAGCCTGGGCCCGGTACAGGGCCGTCTTTGTCACACTGCCCACAGTGAGCTTTTCATTCACCGAATCCCTATAATTACCCAGGCGTTTAACTTCGGCATCTGCCACCTGAACCAGACGTTTTAAATTCAACGTCTGGATATAGGCCTGGGCCACCTGGAAAATATAATCGCTTCTAATGGCTTGTTCTGAAAATTTTGCTTTTTCAATGCCGTGTTTACTGACTTTATAGGCAATGAGCTCCCTGCCGTTCAGGGTAAATGAGTGGGTGAGTTTTGCGCCCAACGTATTTACATCAGGCGTGTAAGCATCATCGTTTTTATAGTTCAGGTAACTGCCGTACAGGGTAGCAGCAGGAATCAGTACAGATCGGGCCCGGTTTTTATCCTGTTCAGCAATAAAGGTCTGCTCCCTGGCAATTTGGATGGTTTCTGCATTTTCATTGGCCATTTGACATAATTGTTTCAGGGTGTATGACGGTTGTTCGCAGATGCCTTGCGCTGAAAATCCGAAAACCAGTAACAATAAGACCTGAATGCAGACATGAATCTTGTTTATTTTTAACATCATTGATTTTAGTAAGGTGAAAAATTAGTCCAGTAATGAGCCTGAACTGCCCTGCCTGGAAGATAAACTCAGGCCAATAACCCAACCAAGAAGAAGCACTCCTACACCGGCCAGAAACCATTTAATCATGCCGGTTTTAAACGTGAATTCGCCATCTGGATCTTGCTGGGCAAGCGTGGCGGACAAAGATGCGTTCTGGGTTTTAAGACGTTTGTTTTCCTCCAGCGTATCGGTTACATTGGCAGAAGCAGCCTTAAGGGCAGTGTATTGTGAAGTTAAGGTTTCAACGCTTCGGAGCAGATCCTGGTTTTCTTTTTTCAACTGTTCCATGGCAGCCTGGTTTGTCTGTTCCGTCAATGCCCTGATTTTATCTTCAAGGGCGGCATTTTCTTTTTTTAACCGGTCTATGATTATTGATTTGGGTGGATCTGTGACAACATAGTTTTTGTCCACCCACCCCTGCTCCCCGGATGAAAGTGCCACCTTAAGGTAACCGTTTTGTTCTTCAATTATGGTTAAAGGGGTATCACTTTTCAGCGTGGAGATCGAAGGATAGCTGGGGCCAGGTCCATTCCTGAATGTGAGAACGAGCATATCAGAGACATAGGCGGTCCGGGCATGGCATAATGCTGTGGTCCCGATAACAATTAAAATAACCGCACAAATCCGTGGAAATAGTTGTATCATTCTTATTTTCCTCCCTAGGCCCATGGTCAAAATAAAATCACTCATCTGCTAATTAGTAAACAGGCTATGGGTAAACTATCAGTCCTTCCCTGTTTTTACAACACCCGGCATATAAAAAAAACTTGCCAAACCGTATTGAACATGGGATCAATCATTACCCCTATATGGATAACAGTCTGTTGAACTAAAACGGTTGGTGTATGAATCAGGACGCTTTCAAAAAGTTGTGTATTGCCAATATCCTTAACGGGTTGTCTGAGGGGTTGTGCAGGTATTCCAATCCCAGCCGCGTTGCCCTGCTGTTTGCACCGGAGCCGGATGATCCTGTTCAGGTATTTGATCCCCAGGGAAAATCTGGGCTTGTCAGGACTTATTGCGTTTGCAGGTGAAAGCAGTGAATTTTTTTTTATCATTACCGAGCACCATCCTGACATATGTTCTATTAAACCCACGGAAAAATGGCTGGAACGGGCTGCTTCCCTTCTTATCCATGATTATACCTCATGTAATCCACCCATCAACTGTTTTCGGATTATGTGGTTAAAAACTATTCTCTCCAGGCCATAGTCGATTACATGGTGGATGAGCGTAACGGTACATGCCGAAAAGATTAACCCTTGAACAGCATTTAGAGGCATGAAAGGTTTAAAATTTATTAATATGGCGTTCAGATATTTTATGTCAATAGTCCGGCTATTAACACAAAATTTGTGAAAATTGGTTCTCATTTTCATGAGATTTCGCTTCGATTCCCTAATTATCAAACAGGCTCTAAGGATTTGTTATGATTCAATTTGATTTTCAATCACTACCGGATCTGGCCGGCCAGCGTGTGATGCTCGGGTTTGACGGCCATTCCCTTAATGCCGAATTAAAACATCTGATAAAGACATACAGGGCCGGGGGGATTATCCTGTTCCGGCCCAATATTGAATCTGCAGACCAGCTGCGCCGTTTGTGTATGGATGCCCGAAAATATGCGCTGGATCAAGGTTTGCCGGATCTGTTTGTTGCCGTGGACCAGGAAGGCGGGCAGGTGGCAAGACTGCGCAAACCCTTCACTGAATTTTCCGGCAACCCCCATATGAAAACCCTTGGGGACGCACGGGAATTTGCCCGGATTACAGCATCGGAACTGTCTGACATGGGCATTAACATGAATATGGCTCCGGTTATGGATGTGGTCCCGCCGGATGTGGATTCCATCATGAAAGACCGGGCATTTACTGGGGATGCAGACCGTGTCTCCCAACTGGGCACTGCTGTAATACAAGGCCTTCAAAAAAGAGGGGTGATGGCTGTGGCCAAACATTTTCCCGGTATTGGCAGAACAGTAAAAGATTCCCATTTTTTTCTGCCTGAATTGAATGCGGAATTGTCCGACTTAAAACAGACAGATCTGGTCCCTTTTGAAGCCGCAAAAAAAGCACAGGTCTCAGGGATTATGCTGTCCCATATTTTGTACCCCAAGCTCGACCCGGACTGGCAGGCCAGCCTGTCAAAGACCATTGCATACGATCTGTTAAGAGTGGATATGGGGTACCAGGGCCTTGTCATGACCGACGATCTTGACATGAAGGCCATCAGTGATGAGATGGACACCTGTATTCACAGGATCATGACTGCACAAATCGACATAGCCCTTGTCTGCCACGCAGGACCCAATATTGCCGAAGCCCGGAACGCCTTGATGCGATATCTTGACAAGGACACAGAGCTATTTGAATCAAGCCAGACCTGTGTGAAAAGGATTCTCGCGGCAAAGGAAAGGTTTCTTGTTTGATGCTATTTTTTTGTGGGATGAATTTCAGTTGGCGGCACCTGCTGCAGTTTTTGCCCGGGAATACACATCATCTTCAAGACCGCATAACTGGTTGTCTTGGATCATTTCCCAGCCTCTGGCTGCAATCATGGCCGCATTATCCCCGCACAGGGACAAGGGCGGTGAAAATACGTTGATTTTATGCTGGTTAGCCCTTTTAGAAAGGATGCCAATAAATGTTTGGTTGGCGGAGACTCCCCCTGCAATGCCGATGCCAGAACAGTTTCTATCCCTGGCTGCAGCAATCAGTTTGGTGGACAGCACATCAATGATGGCCATTTGGAAACCGGCTGCTACATGGGCAGACCAGCCTTCTCCCATATCCGGGTGTTCATGCAGGTGCCGGGCTACTGCAGATTTAAGTCCGCTGAAACTGAAGTCAAAATTATTTTTTCCAAGCATGCTTCTGGGAAATTTGATTTTTTCCGGATCTCCTTTTTTTGCCAGGGCTTCAATGGCAGGCCCACCCGGATAGTTTAACCCCATCATTTTGGCGACTTTGTCAAAGGCTTCTCCTGCTGCATCATCCCGGGTCTGACCCATGAGCTTGAATGCGCGGGGTTCTTTTACATGATAAATATTGGTGTGCCCCCCTGACACCACAAGGCAAATGAATGGGAATTGGGGAGGGTGGTCTAAAAGCTTTAAAGAGCAGATATGAGCTTCAAGATGGTCAACGCCGGCCAAAGGAAGATTTCGTGCCCAGGCCAGGGCCTTTGCATAGGTAAATCCCACCAGAAGTGCGCCGATCAGTCCGGGGCCCTGGGTGGCGGCAATGCCGTCAATGTCATCTAGGGTGGCACCGGCTTGGGTCAGGGCCTGGTCCACCACCAGGTCTATGGCCTCAATGTGCATGCGCGATGCAAGTTCAGGCACTACCCCACCGTATATGGCATGGGTGGATACCTGGGAAGAGATAACAGAAGAGCGAATTTGCACACCGTCTTTCACAACGGCAGCCGCAGTTTCGTCGCAGGAGGATTCGATCCCGAGAGTGAGCATGGGCCTAAGGTAATCAGACATACCTGGTCTGATTCTCGCTGTTTTCCCTTTCCTGGATTTCACCGATCAGATGAGCATTTTTTCCCAAGGCGCTTAATCTGTCCATGACTTCCTGGGCTGATTTTTCAGGGACCACCACCACCATGCCGATGCCGTTGTTAAAGGTTCTGCGCATCTCATGTTCCGGCACATTGCCTTCCTGCTGGATGAGGTTGAATATGGGGGGGATCTGCCATGATTCTTTGCGGATAACCGCCTTACATGCCTGGGGGATGACCCGTGTGATATTTTCATCTATGCCGCCACCTGTGACATGAACAAGGCCGTGAACAGGCAGGTCACGCAACAGATTTAAAATGGTGGAGACATAGATGATCGTGGGCTTGAGAAGTTCTTCTCCAAGGGTCGTGTCCAAATCCGCCAGCCGTGTATTGATGGTATACCCGCATTTGTCAAAAAAAACCTTGCGCACCAAAGAAAAACCATTGGCGTGGAGACCCGAAGAGGCGATGCCGATCAGTTTGTGCCCTGGACGAATGAAGGAACCGTCAATGATTTTGTCGTTGTCCACAATACCAACGGAAAAACCTGACAGGTCATATTCGCCTTCCTGGTACATGCCGGGCATTTCAGCGGTTTCACCGCCGATCAGGGCGCAGCCGGCCTGAATGCAGCCTTCAGCAATCCCTGAAATCACTTGTTCCGCCACGCTGTTGTCCAGTTTACCCACGGCAAAATAATCCAGAAAAAATAACGGCTTGGCCCCCTGGACAATAATGTCGTTGACACACATGGCCACAAGGTCTATGCCGATTGTGTCGTGATTGTCCATCTGGAATGCGATTTTCAGCTTGGTGCCGACGCCGTCTGTGGAACTCACGAGCACCGGGTTGGAGATATTGGCCAGATTCAAGGAAAAAAGTCCGCCGAAACCACCAATTTCGCCCATAACTCCAGACCGTGGGGTGGATTTTGCAATATTTTTTATCCGGTCCACCAGCCGGGTGGCTTTATCAATATCAACGCCGGAATCCGCATATGTCAGAGAGTCATTCATCTTATTTCACCTATGGTCACACTATCGTATTTTGAAGGAGTCTTTTACTCCCTTTAGAATCGTCAATCATACGCCCAAAGCCTGTAAAAAGTCAAAAGCTTTTTGACAAGGGATACCTGGATGAAGTATGAAGTGAATGACTGTTAAACACGGGACTATTTGGGAGACAATATCTTCATGAAAACAATTCATATCGGCCTGCTTGGATTCGGGGTAGTCGGCGCAGGCGTGGCAAAATTGCTCAAGGAGAAAAAAGAGCTGCTTGAATCCCGGACCGGCGTCTGTCTGAATCTTAAAACCATTGCAGATCTTGATATTACAACAGATCGGGGTGTTGATCTGGCGGGAACTCAACTCACAACCGATGCTGCATTGGTTATCAATGATCCTGACATCGATATTATTGTCGAACTTATTGGTGGACAAACCGTAGCAAAGGATCTCATTGTCAACATTCTTGAAAACAAAAAGCATGCGGTGACTGCAAACAAAGCACTTTTGGCAGGTTTTGGCAATGAACTGGTGGATATTGCCCAAAAAAATCAGGTTGACTTGGCCTTTGAGGCGTCCTGTGGGGGATGCATGCCTGTCATAAAAAGCCTGAGGGAATCTTTGGTCGCCAACGACATTCAAGCCATGTGCGGCATCCTCAACGGTACCTGCAACTATATTTTAAGCAAGATGACCCAGGATGGCTCCCAGTTTGAAGATGCCTTAAAAAAGGCGCAGGAGCTGGGATTTGCAGAGGCTGAACCCTCCCTGGATGTGGATGGATATGATACCGCCCATAAACTTGCCATCCTAAGCGGCCTGGCCCATGGTATGGAAATCAATCTGGATGATATCCATGTGGAAGGCATCCGGAATATCGGCCCGGATGATATCAGGTTTGCAGGTGACTTTGGCTATACCATTAAATTGCTTGCCATCGGGAAAAAACATGAAAACCATGTTGAAGCCCGGGTGCATCCCACCATGATTCACAGTTCCAATCCTTTATCTCATGTGGATCATTCCATGAATGCCATTGCCATTGATGCAGATGCCACAGGACGAACCATGCTTTACGGGCATGGGGCGGGCATGATGCCCACAGCGTCTGCTGTTCTTTCGGATATCGCCGATATTGCCAGAAACATTATTGCCGGTACCCGGTGCAGAGTCCCTACTTTAGGGTATCCCAAGGAAAATATTCAAAAGATTCCCATTCTGCCGATGTCCCAGTTGTCCACCCGGTATTATCTGCGCTTTGAGGCCCAGGATGCTCCGGGGGTTTTGTCTAACATTTCAGGCATGTTGGGTGAAAATGACATCAGTATCAAATCTGTCCATCAAAAAGGGCGCAATGCCAATGGTCAGGTGCCCATTGTCATGCTGACTCACCTGGCCAGGGAAAGCCGGGTTCAAGGGGCGCTTGCCCGGATTGTCCAAACCGACTGCGTAGTCGGATACCCCGTTGTTATCCGCATTGAGGATGATGACGCTGAGTAGTGAGTGCATGGCTGTTTTTGAATCAATCGACGAAACAAAACAAAAAAGGTTAGAGGAATGAAAATACTTGTTGCAGATCTGGAAGGGGTCTTTTTGCCTGAAATCTGGATCAATGTGGCGCTAAAAACCGGAATTGAGGAACTTAAACTAACCACCCGGGATATCAGCGATTATGATGTGCTGATGACCAAGCGTCTGTCCATACTTGATAAGCACAATCTGACACTGAAGGATATTCAGGATGTCATTTCAGGCCTTGATCCCCTTGACGGTGCAAAGCAGATGCTGGACTGGATCCGGGAGCGGAACCAGATCATTATCCTGTCCGATACCTTTGAAGAGTTTGCAGGACCGCTCATGGCAAAACTGGGTTTTCCTGCGCTGCTTTGCCATAGTCTGACTGTGGACGAAACAAACCGGATTACCGGATACAATCTGAGAATTGATGATCAGAAAGCCCGGGCCGTCAGAGCGCTTCAAGGCCTGAACTATCATGTCATTGCATTTGGAGATTCCTACAATGATACCGGTATGATCCAGGCGGCAAACCAGGGCTTTTTCTTTAACCCACCTGAATCCATTACCCAAGATTTTCCTGATATACCCATTACCCGCTCCTATGATGAGCTTAAGGCGATGCTTTCTGATCTTCTGGCAGACTGATGAATGATAAACATTGATAAATTTAAAAACCTGCGGGTTCTTGTCATTGGGGACTTAATGCTTGATGAATACCTGTGGGGAAAGGTTGACAGAATTTCACCGGAGGCGCCTGTGCCTGTGGTGGCTGTGGAAGAAGAAAACCATACACTGGGCGGGGCCGGTAATGTGATCAATAACCTTTCAGCCATGGGGGCAAAGGTATTCGCCATGGGCACTGTGGGTGAGGGACAGGCGGGCCGTGATGTTTTAAAAATGCTTAAAGCGTTGAACGTTGATATCACAGGGGTGATAAATCACCCGGATCGTCCCACAACACGGAAAACCAGAATCATTGCAGCCAGTCAGCAGATGCTCCGGATTGACCGGGAGGTCAGGCACCGGATCAATGCCCATACACTTGAGGCCTTAACCCGGATTGCTGCCGGCTACATAGACAAAATGGATCTTGTTATCATTTCAGATTATGATAAGGGCTTGGTCACCCGTGAACTTATAGCCCGTATCGTTGAATTGGCAAAAAAATCAGACGTAATGACCCTGGCAGATCCCAAGTCCATGGATTTTTCCAAATACAAAGGGGTCGCCGTTTTGACTCCGAATAAAAAAGAAGCTGCAATTGCGGCTGGTATGCAGATTCAAACCCCCGAGGAGATGGAAGAGGCTGCAGCGAAAATCATGACCCAAGCCGGGCTTGAAAAGCTGCTTATTACCTGCGGAAAGGCCGGTATGCTTCTTTATGAAGCCGGAAAACCAGCTGTCACCATTGCATCCAAAGCCAGGCAGGTCTTTGACGTGTCCGGGGCCGGAGATACGGTTATCTCTATTTTAGGCCTGGGATTGGCATCAGGCGCCACGTTCGAATCAGCTGCCGGATTGGCCAATCTTGCAGCCGGTGTGGTGGTGGCCAAAGTTGGCACCGCAACCGCATCAATTGATGAGCTAAAACAGTGTGTTATGACAAATGTCTGCAATTGATGAACAGGGTGAATTCACCCTATCCAATATCAATTTAAAAATCAAAGAATTACAAGGGAAAGTGAACAACCACTGAAAAATATGCCATAAAGCCTTTATAAAGACCATTTGCAGAGGCAAGAGGTATATTAAATGGTGCATTGAAAATAGTTGCCATTATGTGATTGATTGGAATTATGATGAAGACCCCAGCCGTATTGGCATGAAGCACGGTCCTGAAAACATGTCCAGACTCAGACGATTTGCTGTTGGAATTTTAAAGAGAAAGGGAGACGGTAGTGTTGCCCAAAAAATGAGACGACTGAATAAAAACATGCGTGCAGTCTTTGATTGTTTGAAAATGACTCGAAATACCTGCCATACATGAGCACTTGGACGTTAGAATAAATTTGCCGTGATTGATGAAGATTTGACTTGACTTAAAAACGCTTTTGCTCTATATTGTGCCTCGTTGTTGCGGGGTGGAGCAGTCTGGTAGCTCGTCGGGCTCATAACCCGAAGGCCGGAGGTTCAAATCCTCCCCCCGCTACCAGGAAATTTGAGGACTTAGGGCGCATGTGCTGTAAGTCCTTTTTGATATTGTACCGTTTTTGTACCACTTTTTCTACGTATCCTCTAAGAGCCTGTTTGATAATTGATGAATCGGCT
>PDTI01000003.1 GCA_002747145.1 Desulfobacter postgatei | reverse complement strand
AACCGCACCGGTATCCCGGCAGAAGATTGTTGCCTGAAAAATTAACTCAATACAATATATGGTATAAACTTGAGTTAAGCGGATACCCAGTTAAAATTATTTTGTTTTTTTCAACACCGAATTAATTGTCCTGGTCAGCTCACGAATGGAAAAGGGTTTTTCAAGGATTGCAGAAACACCGATTTTTGTTTTCCCTTCTGCGGTTAATAAATTATTGTATCCTGTACACAGGATGATCGGAATTCCCGGGCGCTTCGCCAGGATTTTTTCTGACAGCGTAATACCTGTCATTTTTTTCATCCTCATATCGGTAATGATCACATCAAACCGGTCAGGTTCAGATTGAAATACAGTTAATGCTTTTTCCGGACAATTTACAGCGACAACCGTATACCCCCTGTCTTCTAGAAGTTCCCGGCTTGTTTCCACAAGTTCGTCCCGATCATCCACCAAAAGAATGGTTCCGCTGCCCGTAATGTTTTCTACACCAGATTCAGAGTGGGATGGGCGTTTCTTATCTTCTACCCGGGGTAAATAGACATGAAAACAGGTACCCTCATTTTCCCGGGAATCAAATTGAATATCCCCACCATGATTTTTCACAATACTGTGGGAGGTTGCCAGACCAAGTCCTGTGCCCGTATCTTTCTCTTTAGTGGTAAAATAGGGCTCAAATATCTTGCTTTGAATTGTTTCAGGAATACCTGCCCCAGTATCTGAAATGCTTATTTTCACATATCTGCCCGGCTCAAGTTCAATGTGCGAAGAGACCTTGCCGGAATCAATCTTAATGCTTTCCACAATAATTTTTATCAACCCAGGGTTATCTCCTATTGCCTGGTGTGCGTTCGTACACAGGTTTAAAATCACCTGGTAGATCTGGCTGGGTTCCCCGTAGACCATTTCTGAACCGTCAACATCATATTTCAGCTCAATGGTGGGCGGCAAAGTGGCCTTCAGAAGCTGCACGATTTCTTTGACAATGGGCTTTACAGCCAGTGCCATTTTTTCCTGGCCGGAATAACGGCTGAAACTGAGAATCTGCATGATCAGATTAGATGCACGGCCACATATTGTAAGCACTTTGGCAAGCTTTTCACGCGCTTCGTACGCATCGGGAATCAATAAGGACGCCACTTCTGTATACCCCATGATGGCAGACAGGATATTATTAAAATCGTGGGCGATTCCACCCGACAGGGAACCAATGGCTTCCATTTTCTGGGCCTGGATAAGCTGATTTTGCAAAATCGTCTGCTTCTGTCTCAACTGTGTACGTTCTGTAATATCCCGAACGATGTGAATCATCCCCTCAGGCTGGTTGTGCGAACCTATTCGGGGAAACACCCGGGCTTCAAAATACTGATCCAGATTTTCATTATAGAGTTCAACGGGCTGTCCACCGGGAACGGGTATTTTATTTTCTTCACTGAATTTTTCAGGATCTATTTCAAGATCGCGATTCTCCCATTTTTCGGTGTACTCTTTTATGATGTTATGGAAAACGCCGCCCTGTGCCGGACGGTTATTTAAAATGGTCTTTCCGGACTGGTCCATAATAAAAATAGCATCGGTGATGGAATCAAACGAAATTTCCCAGTCTTTTTTGGCCTGAAATAACATATGGCCCATTCTCTCCAGACGGATTAAATGGGCCAGCACCAAAGCACCGGTCAAAGCGGTCAAGCATGCTGCAAGGGGTATCCAGACATGGAGCCGGCTGAACAATAAAAAACTACCTGTACACACAAGCAGAAAAAAAATGCCCCAGCAGACCAGTGCCCAAGGCCCTTTCAGACGAAGAAAAGTAACAAGACTGACGATAAACACCAGAACACCCCCTGACCACTGCCAATTTCTATTTAAGGTCACAATTTCAGATCCATCCAAAAGATTATTCAAAATTGTGGCCTGGACCTCCACACCCGGCATCTGGTCACGATTCTGACTGAAACTGATTAAATCGTTCTGGTCAATTCCAGCCGCAGTTACCCCCAAAACTAAAATCTTGTCAGCAAAATAGGATGGCGGATATTTTTTTTCTAAAATATCGACAAAAGAAATATAGGTAAAAGTTCCCTGGGGTCCGTAATAATTAATCCGTGTCCGGTCATCCTGGATTATGCTTCCGCCAAGGGTTTGATGATCCTCTCTATTTGAGTCACGCAATGCCCCTGCCCTGACCCGGGGGGTGTTGGAAATGATTTCAAAAAGTGCGGAAGAGATCGAAGGCAGTTTTTTGCCATTATGAATAAGTGTATGAGACACCATCCTGACGACGCCGTCCAGGCAAGGCTCCGTATGGACATGCCCCACAGCCGGATCGCCTAACGCCGGACTGGGAAGAACAAGATGCGAAGCTCGGTCCAGATAGACAGGAAGCACAATCGCCGGCGACTGGCTGATCATTTGTCCCAAAACGAAATCATCTGGAGATGGCTCAGCCAAGATGATATCCACCAGAACACCCGGTGCCGTGCTGACCTGTTCAAAAAAATCGGTATAATGATAGCGGGGAATGGGCCACGGCCCCAGTTTTTTAAGAGACTTTTCATCGACAGCGGCAATGATAATCTGTTCAGACGTTTTTTCAGGCCCGCGTAGCCTGAAAAAAAAGTCATACGCGTAAAAGTTTACCGCTTTAAAAAAGCCCATATAGTCAACTATTCCTATAATGAGAAGACAAACAAGACTTATGGACAGGTATCGAAGCTGATCTCTTTTTTCTGATATAAAATTTGGGCTCATGTTGTGCCTCTATATCTTATTTGATCAAACGCTGCATAAACAAATGGACAGACCCCGGACGAACTCAAGTCATTCAAGATAAAAAGGAGCTGTTTCTGGAACATCCCACAATATATATTGAAAATTAATTACTACTTTATACCATTCTGCAACCCGAAACGCAACATGGGCCTTACCTGTCGCTGTTTTATGCCATCTATAACGGTTAAGAACTTAAATACCGTACTGGCAAATACAAGCGTATATTTATCAGACCCTGCTGTTTTTCCGTAATGCTTTTTCAAAAATGTGTTATTGTCTATAGTCAGGCACTATTTTAAAGTTCGACAGGTTTTTACGGCCTTAGTATTATGTTAAGAGCTTGTCGTGGGCGGATATGCAATCCACTCCTACAGTTTGAAGCAAACGATGATCAAGGCCTCAATTTAACATTTTTAGAAAAAAAGTAAGGTAATCCCCCATGTCAGACAATCTCACCATCCTTGCCGGCACAACTGCTTACCATCATATCAAAAAAAACGGTCTTGCACCTGACGATATTGATATCGTGTTCGGGGCATCGGGCGCAGCCAAATGGCTCTGCATTTACGGGCTTGATTCTGCAATTTTTTCCCAGTGGTTCCCGGGCCGGACAAGGCCTTTACACCTGTTTGGCACCTCCATTGGGGCATGGAAATTTGCCGCAGCAGCCCAGACCAACTGCCGGGAAGCCTTTGAACGACTGAAACACGCATATATCCATCAGCATTATAAAGGCAGCGTCTCGGCAGTTCAAATATCCAGGGAAACCCGACGGATCATGAATGAATTTCTCACAAACCAGGCCGTTGACGAAATTTTAAACCACCCATGGATTCGCATCGGTTTTTCAGCAGCCCGGTGCAAAGGTCCCATCGCGTCAAAACACGGTGTTGTCCAGGCCATTGGTGTGGGACAGGCCTTTATCCTGAATGCAATATCCAGAAAGCTTCAGCAAATTTCTTTTGAACGTGTTCTCTTCCATCACCCCCGATATGACACCGGAATACTGGAAGATAACAATTTTCCCACGACGTTCATCCCCCTTCACCGGAAAAATTTTTCCAAAGCAATTCTGGCATCAGGGTCCATCCCCATGATCATGGCAGGCGTGACGCACATTGCGGGCGCACCTTCGGGTACTTACCGGGACGGCGGACTTCTGGATTACCATCCGGCGTTTTCCTTACGCCCTGAACAGACCGGTTTTATCCTGTATCCCCATTTTTTTACTGAACTGATCCCTGGATGGTTTGATAAAAAATTTTCCAAGCGAAGACTTAAAGGCAAGGCTGTGGACCGGATGATTCTTCTGGCCCCGTCTTCCGGATTTGTTTCCACCCTGCCCTTTGGCCGCATCCCGGACCGCCAGGATTTTATCCGGCTCATGGGACGGGATAATGAAAGGATTTCTGCCTGGAACAACGCTGCGGATATGTGCAGGGTATTAGGAGACGAATTCGTGGAAGCTGTGGAAAGTGGTTCCATCAGGGACAAAGTCAGAAAAATTGATTAAAATTAGGCTCATAATCCTAATTCGCCTTTAAAATATCCAGAATTTCGTCAATTTTTTCCTGGGCATCACAGGCATCCAGGGTGCATCCGCCAGCCCCAAAATGTCCACCTCCCCCATATTGGGCAAGTATGGATCCCACATTCACCCGGCATTCACGTTTGAAAATGCTGTGCCCAACACTGATCAGCACCTGTTTTTTATCCTGGGCCGCATACCGTATCTTTACACTGGCAATGGCGTCTGGAAACAGGGAATAGGTCAAAAACCGGTTGCCCGAAGGGACGTTTTCAAGACTTCTGAAATCGGTCACGGAAATACACCCCACCATGGTGGTGTAGGTCTCCAGGTAATTTTTCAATGCCTTGTTTTCCTCAATCACTTCCCGGCACCGGCGGTCCACTTCAGGGTCTTTTAATATGGCTTTCATATCCATTTTACCAAGCATATCCACCAGACGCTCCCAATAGGGAATATCGTCAAACGCATCATTTTTAATGGTCATGGACAAGATCAGATAAGGATACTTTTCGGGCGTCTTGACCTGTTCCCGTGTCAGATCCGCAGAATCAATTATGTCGGTCTGGGCCACCAGTTCATCAAACCGCCTGTCTAAAAAGCTTTTGTCTTTATAATACGTATAGATAACGCCAGCAGCAGATGGTGCAATGTCAAAGGCCCCGGGCACTTCCTGCTCTGGTTTGTTGGAGATATGGTGATCAAACCACAAAGAGGCATGGGGATGCCAGGGAAGGTTGGCAAGGATGTCACCATCCTGGATATCGGCGGAACCCGACTGAATGTCATTGGGCTCGACCCAGTATATGGGTAAAGACGGTTCCAGGGCTTGGCGCAGAAGCACTGCACACACAATACCGTCAAAATCAGGACGGGTTACGATTCTCATGTTAGCTCCTTTTGATTACCCGATGTGTTCAACTACACCGGTAATAAGCCGGTTCAATTTTTCAGATGCCTTTGCGGCAGTCTCAACCACAGCCTCCAGAGTGGTCTGTTCAGGCGCATCAGGGTCATTGATATTGGTAATCAGGGAAACCCCCAAAATTTTCATACCGGCCTGAACGCCGGCAATGGCTTCCATGACCGTGGAAAATCCCAGGGCATCAACGCCGATACTTTTCAAATACCTTGTCTCCGCAGGCGTTTCAAGGCTTGGCCCCAAAAGACCTGCATACACCCCGGTGCGCATCTGAATCTGTTCCTGTGCCGCAACCCCAAGGGCACGCCGTCCCAACTGCGGGTCATATACCTGGGTCATATCAGGGAACCGCAAGCCAAAGGATTTTTCGTGGGGACCTGCCAGGGGATTTTTTCCGGTAAGGTTGATATGGTCCCGGATAAGCATAATGTCTCCGGCACTGAAATCCAGATTAATGCCACCAGCTGCATTGGTAAGGATAAGCACCGGCACCCCAAGGGCCTGGAGCAGCCTTACCGGAAACGTCACAAGTTCCGGGGAATATCCCTCATACAGATGTATCCGGCCCTGGAAAACCAGAATGTCCCTGCCGTTAAGCGTTCCCTGAACAAGACACCCCTTGTGGCTGTCCACCGTGGCCCTGGGAAAATGGGGCAGCCCCGAATAGGGGAACACCTGGTGAACCACAAGATCAGTCAAGGTATCGGAAAGACCTGTTCCCGTAATCATACCGGCAACAGGACGCACCTGCATGCGTTCCTGTATAACTCTTGCACATTCCTGGACTTTATTAATAAATGATAGAGACATAGCCTGTTCCTCAACCGGCCATAGCCGGCATTGCTGGACTTTCAGTCCGCAAGTTTAAACCCACCGGATTGAAGCCGGTGGGTGTTTAGTCTTTTAAAAATTCCGCCAGACTTCAAACTCCGCTGGGCCCCCCGCTTCAATAAATGGGTATAGATTATAGTCGAATTCAGATCTTTATGGCCTAATAGATTCTGCACGTTCCGGACATCATATCCATCCTGAAGCAGTTGGATAGCAAGTGAATGCGAAGGGTGTGGACGCCTGCCGCTTTGGCAATATTCGTTTTTCAGCGCGGCTTTAAGAGGAGAGTGCAGCAATTCAGGAAAGAGCGTGGTTCTGTCCTTGTCACCTTTTTCTGAACGGATGATCAAGGTTTGATTATCGCAATCAAGATCTTTTGTTCGCAAGAGAACGCATTCCGTCAGGCGGATGCCGCTAGCATAAATCAGTTTCAGCATCAGTGCATGAATGCCGGAAAGATGACCGAACAATTCCTTTATTTCCTCCTTGGTAAGAACCACAGAAATGCGTTTGCTTTGTTTTGCCCGGATTGTGTTTCTGAAATCGCTGAATTCGATTCCCAAAACTTCGCGGTATAGGAAAAACAATGCCTTAAACGCCTGGTTCTGAGTGGATGCGGACACTTTTCTTTCCACGGCCAGATAGGTGAGAAATTGCTTTATATACTCTGGAGTTGTGGTACGCGGAGATTTGATGCGGGAATACAGTTGAAAAAAGCTGTCAAGTTAGCAGTTTTGTGATTCATGTTCATGATTTTTCCATAATATATTAATATATGTCAAAATATATGTAGTTTTTGTTGACATTGCAATAAAAAAATAGAAGGGGGTGGGAAAATTTTGTGTTAATAGCCGGACTATTGACAGAAAATTTGGGGGAATTGGAGCCATTTTCATGGGATTGCAGCCGATTCACCAATTATCAAACAGGCTCTTAGACTGGCAGTTTTTTTCGAAAACTCAAGTAAATAGTATTTGATTTTAATTGATCTTCGATATAAACTTAAAAAATAAGTTGAAGCCATATGCAGTTAAAATACAGGTATGTCATCCGCGAAGGCATCATCACCCTATCGTAGTATACAGCGGCAAGGGCAACACCAGGATACGGACTCAATGGAACATATTACAACGGCAACCCGGTTTGAAAAAACAGATGCTGTGGAAGCACTTGCCAACGGCATTGCCCATGACGTCAACAATCTGTTGACCGCCATTAAGGGACATGCTTCCATGATTCTCAACAATGTTAATCCCACAGATCCGCTTTACAGTCACCTTCTTGAAATTATTTCCAATGTTGACATGGGATCCGATCTTGCCACCCAACTGCTCGGCTTTGCCAGGGCCGACGAGGTTTATTTAACACGCATGGATGCCAACAGGCTGGTACGGTCTGTGGTAGAAACCCTTAATCTGAAAGGACGTCGGATCATCCTGGATGTAAGCCTTGATACCAAGCCTTTAATCATTAAAGGCGATCCTGAAAAAATTAAGCAGGTGGTTTTAGCCATAGTCAATAACGCATTACAAGCCATGCCCGAAGGCGGAAAACTTTCTGTGCGCACAGAAGCGGCCGCAATTCTTAATGGTACCGCAGATGTCTTTGGCGTGGAATCCGGTTTTTTTTGTAAAATCACAATATCCGATACCGGTATCGGCATGGACATTGACACCCTGGAAAAAATATTCAACGCCTTTTATTCCCACGATCATGACCAATTTCCAGAAAAAAAGGGACTGGGCCTTACCTTTGCCAAAAAAATCGTTAAACATCATGATGGCGTCATTGATGTATGGAGTTCTCTAAATGTCGGCACCTCTTTTTCCATAATTCTGCCCCTTGCAGAGCACAATCATATAGATGACACGCCTTCTATCCAGGAAGAACTGAAACTTGGTCATGAGTCCGTGCTTCTGGTTGATGATGAACAGCGTATTCTCGATGTTGGGCGTACAATATGTAAGGCTTTGGGCTATACGGTTTTCACAGCGGATTCCGGTAAGGATGCCGTGAAAATTTATGCAGAAAAAAAGAACGACATAAATATTGTGGTGCTGGACATGATCATGCCCGGCATGGGTGGATTGGATGTGTTTATAGCGCTGAAACAGCTTAATCCTGATATTAAAGTCCTGCTTTCCACAGGATATGTCATTGATGAAAATGCCCAGGAGATGCTCAGGCAGGGATGCAAAGGATATATTCTCAAACCCTATTCCATGATGGATTTTTCACATAAGTTAAGAGACGTGCTTGGATAACAGGCCATTCTCGGCATCTGTTGGGATATGTGAAACTTGATCATTAGGCCCATGGCCACAATTAAATCTGCCGCTCCTAAAGCCCGCGGGGCAGGGCGTTGTGCTCATCAAGTACTTGTCTTACTTTTACAGAGATATCATGTTTTGAAAACGGCTTATTTATGAAACACATTCCGTCATCCAATATACCCCGATGCGAAATGACATTGGCCGTATATCCAGACAGATATAGCACTTTCATATCAGGAAAGAGGTGGTGCATTTTTTCAGCAAGCTCACGTCCGTTCATTGACGGCATCACAACATCGGTTATCAGCAGGTCAATTTTTTGATTGCACGAATTGCCCGTCTCTATCGCTGCCTTCGGTGTGCTGGCTGTCAACACGGTATACCCCAGTCGTTCCAGCATTGTTTTGGTCACTTCGAGAATTGCCGTCTAATCCTCCACAAGGAGTATTGTTTCAAACCCTTTTCGGGATTTCTCTTTTATCACAACACTCTCCTGTTCCTCACATTTCTCGTGCCGCGGCAGATATAATTTGAAGGTCGTTCCTTGTTCGGGTTCGCTGTATATATTAACAAATCCGTTGTGTTGCTTGATAATTCCATATATGATCGCCAGCCCCAAGCCGGTTCCTTTTCCCCGGCTCTTGGTTGTAAAAAAGGGCTCGAACAGGTTATTGATGGTCTCTTTATCCATACCGCAGCCATTGTCACTGAAAGCGATGAGGACAAACTCGCCGGGTATGAACCCCCGGTGCCGCCTGCAGTAATCCTCATCAAAGCAGATATTGTCTGTTTCAATGGTGACTTTGCCGGTGTCTTTTATCGCATCCCGTGCATTGACGCACAGGTTGGCCAGTACCTGATTGATTTGAGAGGTATCTATTTTAACTGACCATAAATGCTTTTTAGGACGCCACAACAGATCAATATCCTCTCCGATCAATCGTTTAAGTATCTTGAGCATACCTTCAATTGTATGGTTCAGGTTAATGATTTTCGGGTTAATCTTCTGCCGTCGTGCAAAGGTAAGCAGTTGGCGGGTCAGATCCGCAGAGCGCTGGGCTGCTTTTTGGATTTCATACACTTTTGAGCGCAATGGGTTGCCTTGGTCAATATCGTCCTGCATTAATTCAACATTGCCAAGAATAATACTGAGCATATTGTTAAAATCATGGGCCACGCCACCGGCCAGTCTTCCCACAGACTCCATTTTTTGGGCCTGGATCAGCTGACTTTCAAGTTCCTCCATCTGTTTGCGCTCAGATATGTCCCGGGAGATAATGAACAATTTCTCATTTTCATCCACCAGGTATTGAGCGGTAACTTCTACATCATAGCAGGCGCCGCTTTTACGGCGGTGTTTTGTTTCAAAACGGGAATATCCCAGATGCTTGACCTCATCAATCTTTGCTGCGACTTCATCCTGATTCATATTGCCTTCCAGGTCCACTATGTGCATGGAGAGCAGTTCCGTTTCGTTATAGCCACTCATACGGCAACAGGCATCGTTGACCTCCAGGAGCTTACCGTTAAGATCCGTCAGCCAGAAGCCGTCAATGACAGTTTGAATAATGCTTTTATATCTTACAGTGGTCTTGTGTATATCTTTTTCCCTCTGTCTGAGTTCTTCCGCAACCCGCTCTTTTAACCAGGCACCACACCCCCACGCAGTTAGGAAAACTAACGAGGCAATCGTCGCAATGGACATCGTGAGTTTTATCGTTCTGATTTGCTTTCCGGCACCGGTATACACCAGGACTTCCGGAAGCGGCACTGAAAGCCCTATGCTCCAGGTATAATCTCCAACTTTAACGGGGGTCCAGGCAGCGATTTCCCTGCCTTTCTCTGGCAGCCAGATATACCACCCCACACCCTCTTGGGAATTTTTAACCGCGTGGACCATATTTTCAAAATGGCTGGCACCCAATTCTTTTTGGATATGAAATATCTGATCCATACTTTTCCCTTTATATTCATCCGGGAAATCTTCACTCAAATCAAATACAACGTGGTCCGGTGCATAAATCCATGCGTCACCGCTTTGCAGTAATTTTATCGGCTTAATAAACAGCTTCAAAATATTTTGTTCGAACCGGTTGATATCATTGAAGTTGTGGAGGTGAATCTGATCATTGATATATATACTGATACTGCGGGCCGCCACCCGGACGATCTCAAGTTCAGCTTTCTGGTATGCAGATATTGTTGCCTGGGTCAACATGTCCACTTGCTTGTTGGCAGCAACCCATCCGACGATAAGCAATGAAACAATAAAAACAGGCATTATCAGGTTAAATGCCAACCGGTTTCTAAATATCGAAAAACGAATCGTCTTGACTATATTCATATCTCTTGAAGTTGGAAACGGAATGTCGTTAAATTGTATTAAAATACAAAAGGTTATAAATTTTACTGATTGTCGGTCGTCTATGAATCAAATTCAAAGGCAACCTGACAACAATCCCTTTTACATTCCATGGCATATCGATATGTGGACTCATCAGAGGATTTGCGGGAACCGCATAGTATGAAATTTTTTTTGTACAGAGAACCGGCCTGGTATAGTTTATTGAACGATATGTCAATATTAAATCTTTCAGAGCCTGTTTGATAATTAGGGAATCGAAGCGAAATCTCATGAAAATGAGAACCAAATTTTCACAAATTTTGTGTTAATAGCTAGCCGGACTATTGACATAAAATTGGGGGGAATTGGAGCCATTTTTACGGGATTGCAGCCGATTCATCAATTATCAAACAGGTTCTCAGCCCTCACGGCAAATTTATTCTAACGTCCAAGCGCTCATGTTTATAAAGGCTTTATGACATATTTTATAGTGCTTGTCCACTTTCCCTTGTAATTCTTTGATTTTTAAATTGATATCAGAGAGGGTGAATTCCACCTGGTGAAAATTTATCATTCCTTGACACAATTTTTATGATTTTCTATAGTCTCGTAAACATTAATCAATCCATATTCTGAACAGCTTTTTTGCGTTGGACAGAAATGGTATGGATCAATTTGAACTTTGTTTATGGATTTTAATGATAAATTTTGATAATACCGCTCCTGCAAAACTCAAAGGTGCCGGTGGCGGGTTGTGGATTACCATAGACCCCTCCCACCCGGAGTCTGAAATCATTGCTGAAATTGACAGATTGTTGAAAAAACTCAAACATCTGACCATAAATGCGGATGTGATACTTGATACCGGTGATGCCAGCGGGCAAGAGGAACTGGTTGGCAGGATAAAAGCACACCTTGAAAGCAACTTTGAGCTTGGCACTATTTCCACTTCCCCTAAAAAACGCTCCATTCCCACCGAGCGCCGCCGTCAAAGGGATCTGTCCAAGGGGTGGAACCATCATAAAAGTGACGTGCTTATGCTCAGGGGCCGGGTTCGTTCCGGCCAGAAAATCAATGCCAGAAAACACTTGGTAATCACAGGGGACGTGAATCCAGGTGCCGAGCTTACCGCAGGCGGTAATATTCTTGTGCTTGGTACCCTGGCAGGAAAAGTCCATGCCGGATACCCGGAAAATGATGGGGCTATGATATTTTCCCTGGCATTTAACCCAAGTCTGGTGAAGATCGGGCTGATAACAGCCGCCGGAGCCGGTGACCCAGAAACCCAAGGGCCTGAATTTGCCTGTGTGGAGCAGGGCGTTATTGTGGTTAAAAACTATATGAATGAAAATCCGTTCAAACGCATGCCCTGGCCGGAAGTAATTTAAATAAAAAATAATCATAACTATATGAGGTGTAATTTGGAAGGAAAAATTATTGTTGTAACATCTGGAAAGGGCGGCGTAGGAAAAACAACAGCGACCTCTTCCATTGGCGCTGCACTGGCACTTGAAGGAAAAAGGGTTGCCATTGTAGATATGGATATCGGGCTGCGTAACCTTGATGTGGTTATGGGTCTGGAAAACCGGATTGTTTTTAATATTGTAGATGTGGTCCAGGGCAGGTGCAAGATCGACCAGGCAGCCATCCGGGACAGACGGATTGACAATCTTTTCCTGATCCCGGCCTCCCAAAGTGATAATAAAGACGTGTTGACGACGTCAGGGGTTGAACGGGTAGCCAAGAAGTTGCGCAAAAAATTTGATTATGTGATCATGGATTCTCCGGCCGGCATTGAAAGAGGGTTTGAAAACTCCACTGTAGCGGCCAATGAAGCGGTTGTTGTCTGCACTCCGGATGTTTCCGCCGTCAGGGATGCGGATCGGGTTATCGGCCTTTTGTACGCCCGCTCCATTGACCCCAAGCTTATTGTCAACCGTATTGAGCCGGCCCGTGTGGAACGTGGTGAAATGCTCAGCCATGAAGATGTGCTGGATATATTGTCCATTGACTTGGCAGGTCTTGTTCCCATGGATGAAAAGGTGCTCATCTCTTCCAACATCGGTACGCCTTTGGTGCTCCAGAACGATTCCAGCGCAGGACAGGCCTTTCGCAGGATTGCCAAACGTCTGAATGGAGAAAACATTCCCATTGAGACACCCAACCGGAAAACCAGTGTGTGGAGCAAACTGAGTAAAACCTTGGGGTTAAGATAAGGAGCGTTGAATGCTGCAAGAATTTTTTAAACGGTTCTCAGGCCAGAAAAGAAGTAGCGATGAAGCAAAAAAACGCCTTCAATTTTCTTTAGTTTATGACAAGCTGGAAGTCAATGACACCACACTGACAGATCTTCAGACGGATATCGTTAATGTGATATCAAAATATTTTGAAATTGATAAAGATGCATTGGAGCTTAAGGTCAAAAAAGACAATCAGGTTTCTGCACTGGTGTTTAACACCCCTATTCTCCATGTAAAAAGAAAACGGGTATAGTCCATAGCAGGTTGCCTTTTTTTGCTCGTGCGCTTAGGCCCATGGTCAGAATGAAATCAGCCACAAATGCGCCGGATTTTAAGTCGCCATCAAGGTACGCCAATGAACTCATATTAGGTATGTCTCTCCGTTGACGTAATGCCGGGGGCGGCTTAAAAGAGAAGCAGAGGGTGATTTTATTTTGACCATGGGACTAAGAACAGGATTAGAGCACGAAGGCATATTTCCAACAAAACCGCCGGGAAACACATTGTTGTTTCCCGGCGGTTTTTTAGAGCTTGTTTGATAATTGGAGTTACTCTATGGGCTTAACCGTTTTAATGGATAGCTCCTGAAGTTGTGCGGTTGCAGGTTTTGAGGGGGCCTGGGTCATCAGGCAGGTGGCTTTTTGAGTTTTGGGAAAGGCAATGACATTACGGATGGAATCCTCACGGCAAAGCAGCATGACCAGGCGATCCAGACCAAATGCCAGGCCGCCGTGGGGAGGTGCGCCAAAAGTCAGGGCTTCCAGCAGGAATCCGAACTTCTCATTTGCTTCTTCTTCACCGATTCCCAAGCATTTGAGTACCCGTTGCTGCAGTTCGCTGTCGTGGATACGGATACTGCCGCCGCCGATCTCAACACCATTGAGAACCAGGTCATAGGCCCGGGAGTTGACTTCCAAAGGATTGTTCTCCAGTTTGTCCAGATCCGATTCCATGGGTGCGGTAAACGGATGATGAAGCGCCTGGTAGCGTTTTTCCGTTTCATCATATTCAAACATGGGAAAATGGGTAATCCAGGTAAATTTAAACTCAGTGTCATCAATGAGCCCAAGCCTGCGCGCCAACTCGTTTCTCAACTGACCCAGGGCTTCATTGGTGATTTTAGGCTGATCCGCCACAAAAAAGACAATATCACCGGGTTCAAGATCCAGGCGCTGCTTTAACGCCTCTTTTTCATCATCAGAGAAGAATTTGGCAATGGGGGACTGCCACTGGTCTTCCTTTATCTTTATCCAAGCCAGGCCCCTGGCTCTGTAAACGGCTGCAAATTCGGTGAGTTCATCAATCTGTTTCCGGGTAAAATCGGCACACCCCTTGGCATTGACGGCCTTGACCAGTCCGCCGTTTTTAACCACAGAAGCAAACACTTTGAAATCCGTATTGGCCACAATATCAGATACATTTTTTAATTCCAGGCCAAACCTTAGATCCGGACGGTCTAAACCATAACGGTCCATGGCTTCGGCCCAGGTCATGCGGGGAAAGGGCTCTGGAAAATCCACATCCAGCACATTTTTGAATATGGCCTTGATCAACCCTTCGGTAATCTCCATCACCTGGTGCTCATCCACAAAGGAGAGCTCCATATCGATCTGGGTGAACTCGGGCTGGCGATCCGCGCGCAGATCCTCATCCCTGAAACATTTGACAATCTGGTAATACCGGTCAAAGCCGGCAATCATCAAAAGCTGTTTGAACAGCTGGGGGGACTGGGGCAGAGCATAAAAATCCCCCTGGTTCACCCGGGAGGGAACCAGATAATCCCTGGCCCCTTCGGGGGTGCTTTTGGTCAGAAACGGGGTTTCAATATCCATAAACCCGTTGGCATCCAGAAAATTTCGAACCGTCATGGTGGTTTTGTGCCGGATCTGCATATTGTTCTTCAGCTGGGTGCGCCTCAAGTCCAGATAACGATACTGGAGGCGTATGGTTTCAGATGCATCCACCCGGTCTTCAATCTGGAAGGCGGGTGTTTTCGCCCTGGAAAAAATCCGCAGTTCGTCCACAAGGATCTCTATGGCACCGGTGGTCATTCTGGGGTTTACCATGTCCGCAGGCCTTGCCGATACCTTTCCTAAAAATAACCCCGCCATGGTCCCGGCGGTGCTGAACCCACCCCATGAGTACGACGTCGTGGCCAATGTGGCGTTCTCCCAACTCAATGCAGGTGTGTGTACGTTTCATATTTCCAAGTAAATCAGTCAATTTTATTTATAACTCCATCAATATATTTAACATTTAATTAATTTTTCCAGATCATCCACTACCGTTTCCATACCGATTTCGGTTTGTTCTTTGGTTGCCATGTTGCGCAGCACCACCGTTTTCCGGGCAAGTTCATTATCCCCGACAATGAGAACAAAAGCGGCATTGAGCTTGTTTGCCCGCTTCATCAATGCTTTCATGCTTTTTCCACGGAAATCTGAATCTGTCCTTATGCCCATGGTATTGAGCCTGCAAGACCATTGAAAGGCATATTCCTGGGCATCTGCACCCAGGCTGACAATAAAAAGGTCAAGTCCTTTTTCATGCACCTGAGTGTCGCATTGTTCCATAATTTCCACCAGCCGGTCAAACCCGATGGCAAACCCGATGGCCGGTGTTGGGGGGCCGCCAAGCTCTTCAACCAGGCGATCGTACCGGCCGCCGCCGGCCACTGCGGACTGGGCCCCAAGGGTTGTGGTCTGAACCTCCCATGCCGTACGGGTATAGTAGTCAAGCCCCCGGACCAGGGTGTTATCGACCATGAAATCCACGCCGAGATTTTCAAGACTGGTTTTTACAGTGTTAAAATGTGTACGGCAGTCCGGACATAAATGATCTGCTGTGGCCGGGGATCCGCCAAGGGCTTGTCTGCATGTCTGGACTTTACAATCCAGTATCCGCAACGGATTCTTAACCAGCCTGCGTTCACAGTTCTCACACAGATTGTCTTTTCGTTCGCCTAAAAAATCCAGCAGGGCTTTTTGAAAATCAGGACGGCAGACCGGGCAGCCAAGGCTGTTGATATGCGCCGAAAGGCCCTTAAGCCCAAGGCGGTGCAGCAATGTGTGCAAAATAAAAATCAGTTCACTGTCCATATAAGGGGAGGCGACCCCGAACACCTCTGCATCAATCTGGTAAAATTGACGGTAACGCCCCTTTTGGGGCCGCTCCCTGCGAAACATGGGGCCTGTCAGATAAAACTTGCGCACCGGTTCAGCAGCATACATTTTATGCTGGATATAGGCCCTGCAAATGGATGCTGTGGCCTCGGGCCGCAATGTGAGCATTGCCCCTTTCCTGTCTTCAAAGGTGTACATCTCCTTTTCAACAATATCGGTTGTTTCACCAATGCTCCGGGCAAACAGCCCTGTCTTTTCTAAAATTGGTATACGGATCTGCCTGTATCCAAAGGATTCAAACAGGGCTGCTGCTTCTTGTTCCACCTTTTGCCACACCGCAATTTGCTCTGGTAAAATATCTCTGAATCCGCGTATCGCCTGCATGTTTTTTATATCTTTATCGTTATGCTGTTTATTATCACAAAATATACAGCCGCTTTATATATTTTAAAATCAGTGTGTTAGTCAATAAACAATTCACAATCAAAAAAATAAAAAAAATGTTGCGTTAGGTGAACTTAGTTGCTATTGTATCTTAAATATAAAATGCGACCATCAAGGGGAGCAACTAAAATATGTCACAAGGCATGTTATCACTTAAAAAAGAAAAAGTATTAACAAACCCTACCTCCTTGGCTGATCTGTCTCTATATCTTGACTTTGCAACCTGCCTGATTCAGGCAAACCCATTCCACTACTATTGTCGGTATAGCAATGCTGAATGCAGCTTTGAAAAGTAATTATGCCATAAAAAAGTTTTGAACGACTAACATGTTGACGTGTTTTAAATGGGGGCAAAAAGTATGTCTGATACCTGTTGGTTTTTTATAAAAGCATACAAAGTTTCGGCGGTGAATTTTGCCTGTACTCTCCTATTGACAAACGGGAAGTTCCTATCCTATATAGACGTAACTTGATAAGAGGTCATTAACTTTGAAACGGCTGTTTAAATTTATTCCAATCCCAAACAGAAAGGAGGGCTCGGTGCGGGAAACAGTTTAGGGGAAGACTTTAAACCTTCTTGCGACGAGGAAAAGCGAAAAACAGTCCCTTAAAGCAATGTTCGAAACAATGACATTGCAGCAAGGTTAAGTTAGGGGCTTTAAAAGTGATGTTTTGTTTTCGTAAAGAGAGCAAGGTGTTAGGATTAAGGTCTGTTGGTAATACCGAATGAATTGAGACGTTTTATTTAATTAAATTCACAACAATTATCAGGGAGGAAAAATGCAACTAACTGGATTAAAATACGGAAAGCAATTGATGGATATCGTTGATTTCCCCGTAGCAGAGACCCTGACAGAAAATGCTACCAAAGAACAGCTGGAAGCGCTGATTAAAAAAGGCGGAAAAGTTGTAGTAAAACCGTCTTTCATGGGCAGTGCCGGTAAAAAAGGGAAAGCCGGCCTGGTGAAAATAGTCGACAACTATGCCGATGCGATCCAGGCCAAAAAAGATCTTTTCTATGCTGAATATCAGCAAGGTCCGACGACACACAAGGCAAATGGCGTCACATTTGAAGAGTTTGTCGCCTCAGATGCAGAGCTTTATGTAAGCATTACAACCTCAACAATCACCAGAACGCCTACCATGCTTCTGATTGTTGAAGGTGGGGTTGAAGTTGAAGAACTTCCGGACGACAAAAAAGCGATCGTTCCGTTTAATCCCAATGAAGGCCTTAAAGGATATCATATCAATGACGCATTGATCAAACTGGGATGTCCCAAAGCCTACATCAGCCCGCTGGTACAGCAGCTTCCCAAGCTGTGGGATCTTTATAACAATTATGGTCTGACCATGATTGAGCTCAACCCCATCCGCATGAAAAAAGGAAAACGTCCCCTTCCCGTGGCGTGCGACGTTAAAGCCGCCTTTGACCAGGACGATCCCGCACATACCCGTATCAAATTCCCGAAAGAAGTATTTGCGACAGAATTGACCGAATTTGAAACGGAGATCAACCAGCTGAGAACCTATCAGGGACAAAGTGACGTTGTGGAGCTTAACCCCAACGGAACCATCCTGCCCTTCATGTTTGGCGGGGGTGCCAACAGTGCGGCCACTGAGGTGCTGGGCGACAAAGCGATTTTTTCATCAGACTTTGGTGGAAATCCGCCTTATGCAAAGATGAAAGAGATTGCAAACATCTCCTATAAACATTTTCTGAAGAATGCGAACATTGTTCAGATCATTGGCGGCAAAGCAAACAACACTGACATTTTTGTTACGATCAAAGCGATGTTGGATGCCCTGAGGGAAAACATCCATCTGAATCCGGATATCCACGTTGTAATCGGTCGTGGTGGACCAAACGTGGTGCAGGGAATGATTTATGCCCGCGACCTTCTTGACAGCATGAAAATTCCTTACAAAATGTTCGGTTTCGACAGTAGTATGATTGGTGTATTGAATTACACTCTGGAACTGGATGCATGGATCACAGCAAATAAGAAAAAATAAGTGCTGATCTATAACACTAAGGTCAAAGATAATCTGACGATTTTATAATAAATCGAAGCAATTGATAACAATAACCAGAAAATAAATCATATTTATTGGAGAAGCTATGAGCCAAACTAATCCGTTCCCCTACTATGTGGGAGTAAATAGTCTAGAAGAAATAGCAAATAAAGATACCCGTTGCGTGGTGATGAATCTTCTGGGTGGTGAAAGTAGAGGCGTAACCCCCACATCACACGAATTCAGTGGTGGCAACATTGTCGCTGGTGTTCAGTACGGAAAATCCGGTGCAAAACTGGAAACCAAAATTGGTGATATCCCTGCATATGGCAGTATTAAAGAAATTATTGATGCCGGTATCGAATTTGATACAGGTGTTATCTATCTGCCCCCCACAGCGGTTGGCGCTGCTGCGGCTGAACTGATCGCACAGAATCCCAAACTGAAAAAAATCGTCATTCTGACGGAAAAAGTATCTGTCAAAGATTCTGCGTTCATCCGTGCCATTGCACAGGAAAATAAAATTGACGTATTTGGCGGAAACTGCCTGGGTATTGGTAACTCCTGGGATCAGGTCCGTGTGGGTGGTGCTTTAGGTGGTGGTGCGCCGGGTGAATCCCTTGTAAAAGGCAGTGTTGCTGTTTTCAGTAACTCCGGCAACTTCAGTACAACCATCCCTGAATATCTGAAAACAGCCGGCTTCGGTACATCCACCGTATTGAGCTCCGGTAAAGACCTTTATATTCACTTCGCTTTTGCAGAATTCCTGTACTGCGCAGAAAACGATCCGAGAACCAAAGCGATCTTCTGCTACATTGAGCCTGGCGGATATTATGAAAAACAGGCACTGGATTGGGTCAATGACGGCACCATTAAGCTGACCAAACCGATTGTTGCGTGTGTAATCGGCCGTTGGAAAGCCAACTTGAGCCGCGCGGTTGGCCATGCAGGCGCCATTGCCGGTGGTGGTGATGATGCCATTGCAAAAGAGAAATGGTTTGATGAATATTTCGGCATTGATATGTTTGATCCTGAAAACCCCAAAGCCTCCAAGAAGGGTGTCAGAATCGAATCTATCCAGGATGCGCCCCTTGCCATGGCTGCACTGTATAAAGAGATCGGAGAGGAACCCGATTTTGAAGCCTTTGGCGACCTGAGCCTGAAACCCTGGTTTGTAAATGAGCAAGATGCCGGCTATCCTGAAAAACTGCACATGGAAGCTGTTGAAGCCATGGAACCCTACAATGATGCCATCGCAAAAATGGGTAATCAGGTAGGCGCCCAGCTGACCAGGGAAAGCATGCGCAACAAGTCCGGGGCAAGCCGCATGAACCCCAAAACCGACGTTACCGAAGTACATGGCGTTCCGGTTCTTGATCTTGTTGTAAAGCATTTTGCGCTTTCCAACTTCTTTGCCGTCACTTCCGTACAACCCGATGAGAAATATCTGCCGCTGGCCAATGCGCTGTTGAACTATTTCACAGCCCTGGGTACCCAGTATATGGATATTACTGCCCGCGCCCGGGCCAACGGCGCCCTGCCCAACGCTTATCTTGGCGCTGCAGTGTTGACATCCGGTAACTGCAAACTGTATCAAGACATGACAGAGATGACCGAAAAGATGATTGATCTCTTCTATGTCGATATCCATGGCGACGCTTCCGTAAATGAGGCGCTTGTTGATCAGAAACTGTCACAGGTAAAGATGCCTCAGGGTGAAACAACAGCCAAAGAAGCAGAAGTGTTTGCATTCTTCACTGAACTGCTGGCCAAAGAGGGTCTGGAGACCATCTTTACCAAGTATGCCCAGAAATATGCAGACGCCAACAGCGATGTGAATAAACTTGCCCTGCTTCTTGCTGCAATGACCCTAAGCGTTACATGGACACCTCTGGTTGACAGACAGATGACCCGTGAAACCGCTCATGAAGTTGCCACATATCTGGCATGCAACGGCGTTCTTGTGGGCTGTTGCGCACCCCAGTATGAGATCAATGATTTCTACAAATCATTGTCGGAATTGAACGATCTGTCCCTGCTGAATACTGACTTTGCAACAACCTGCTTTAAACTGCTGTTCAACCGTGACTGCGATGTCAGAGAGCAGTTTGCCATCAACGGCCTGCTCAACCTGCTGATGTCCAACGGACCGGGTACCATCAGTGCCAAGGGTGCCAAGGAGTCTGTCAGTGGCGGTAACTTCATCGCTACATGCTACTCCGGCTGGATGCCAAAATGAAAGAGCTGGCTCAGGCGACTGCTGAAAAATACCTGGAAACCAAAACCACAGCTAAACGCGAAGGTATCATGAACTACTTCAAGGTACCGTGCGTAAACCATCCGGTATTCAAAGGCAAACCTGTTAACTACGATCCGCGTGAAGTATTCATGGACAAATTGTTCACTGAAAGAAACGAGATCAACCACTTCCAGGTATTCTATCATTACCTGGTACAGGCAATGTTTGACGTAGGCGCAACCAAAAATGTATTCTGCGTTAATATTGACGGTGTTATTGCAACCATCTCCCTTGACCTGCTCTGGAAAGATGTAAACAGCGGAAAAATTGATGCCAAAGCGATGCAGGATATCGCGTTTATTATGTTCCTGCTTGGTCGTATGGTGGGTTGCTCTGCTGAAATTGCTGACCACAAAGCCCGTGGTAACATCATGGATTGCCGTACGCCTGCAAGCCAGGTTGAATTTGTCGGATAGAGCCCATTGCATCTAACAGAAATTTAATTTTTTAAATTTCTTGGAGTATGCAAAAAAACTGAGTTAAGTTCTCACGAACTTGCTCAGTTTTTTTGTTTTAGAGATTGTTTCACATGAAACGTTGAATAAATGCAAGCCGGGAAAGGAATGGTTTCGTGAAAGGCTACGTTCAGGTCTACACAGGTAATGGTAAGGGAAAAACAACCGCAAGTTTAGGTCTTGCAATAAGAGCCGCCGGTGCAGGGTTACGTGTATTTATTCTCCAGTTTATGAAACAGGGTGAGTATTCCGAAATAAAAGCACTTAAAAAATTTGAAACTATCATTGTTGAACAATATGGGGCAGGTAAATTTGTTAGGGGAAAGCCTTCTGATGCAGAGAAAGCTAAGTGTCGGCAGGGGTATGAACGGTTATGTCAAATCATTGAAGCAGGAACACATCACCTGGTTATCGCTGAAGAAGCGAATATTGCCTTTTTTTGCGGCCTGCTTTCCGAAGAAGATCTATTACACCTCATCGATATAAAACCTGAACATATTGAGCTTGTAATTACCGGACGCGGTGCTCCTGCGTCGGTTATTGAGAAAGCAGATCTTGTAACGGAAATGACAGCGATTAAACACTATTATCAACAAGGTGTTATGGCAAGGATTGGAATTGAAAAGTGACATAAAGAAGATTGAAGTATGGTCTTTTCCAAGTTTTTATGCGATTGCCCTGGATCCGGGGTCAGGGTCATCGCATGTAAAAAAAAGGCCTTGTTCCGGAAAAATTATAAAATGCAACAGCTTTGTAATTTTAAACCTTATCTTGTTAGCTATAGACAGATTTAATGCTATAACTATTTGAATTCATTAAATATAGTGTAGCTATTGGCAACAAAAACAAGGAGTTGCCAATGAATAAAAATACAATAGATAAATATTTTACAACAATTAAGGATCATAGACACCACAACAAGCTTCATAAATTGATAGACGTTATCACTATTGCTGTCTGTGGCGTTGTTGCTGGGGCCGATACATACGAACAAATTGAAAAT
>PDTI01000002.1 GCA_002747145.1 Desulfobacter postgatei | reverse complement strand
CTGCTGCGATCATCATGGATAACCAAATTGTTCTTATAAAGAAACCATGAATACCGGTACAGATTCTGCCAGCAGAAAAGATTGGTAAAGCTGTACTCACATGAGCAGGGTAGATAAAGGCTCAGAAAATCAAGGATCAGAGAACGGTTTTCCAGATCAAACTTTCCGGGCTTAAGTATATTCGGTTCGGCCTGTAGATCCTCCACATGGTTGCCAACAATTGGCGGCACATTGTAGGTGGCTGATTCATGGCTATGACATAACATTATTTTTCCTTTATTTTACTATTATTCAAGTTTGAAGGGGATGTGATCCTTCATCTGCCGGAACCCAAGTTTTTCGTAAAACGAACAGGTTCCCGGTTCACCAATCAATCCAATCCAGTCCACACCCCTTTTTTTAAGTTCCTGGATCAGGAAAGTGACAATCAGGGTGCCGATGCCACATTTTCGATAAGCGGAAAGCACCGCAATATCCTGAATATACGCATCGCTGCACAGATCGGAAAGGGCTCTCCCCATTCCAATTAAATTTTTTTGCCAGAAAGCACCGGCAAACAATGCGGATTTTTCAGGAATATGGCGCAAAAATGAATCGGATATTTTATAATCGTCTTGCCACCATCCGGCATCCTGGTATAAGACTTGAAGTTGATCCACAGATACAGTGCGCACAAGTTTTATCTCAAGCCCATTCATTTTTTCTGCTCTCATACCCTTTTGCCTTTCAATATGTTGTCCGCAAAATAGGGAAGCACAAATGCCGCACGATGTACCCCGGAACTATAGTATTTAAGTTGGGATTGAAGCCGTTGTGGCACTGGGCGTGCCGGCTCCACAAGTTCAGGCCCCAAAGATCCCATACACACACCGATGTGACCGCCTGTATATGTGGGAACAATAATGTTTGCATAGGCACATACAGGAAATAAAGACCGGGTAATACCCATCAGCTTTTCAACCCAGTCCGGGTGAAGGAAAAAGGATTCGCCCTGGGTGGCAATCAGCCCGCCGGGTTTAAGCGCATGTCGTAAATCCTGGTAGAATGGGTCTTTAAATAAAACGTCTCCGGGGCCAACCGGGTCCGAGGAATCAACGATAATAACATCATAACAACCAGGGTGTTCCCGGACAAAGGATGCGCCGTCTTTGATATGAACAATAACCCTGGAATCGTCAAACCCACAGGCCATGGACGGCAAAAACCGTTTTGAAACACTGATCACCTCTTCATCAATTTCGCAAAAATCAATGAAACGGACATGATCATGACGGTTAATCTCACGCAAAACACCGCCGTCTCCCCCGCCGATAACAAGTACATTTTCAGGATTGGGATGGGAAAACAGGGGCAGATGCGCCATCATTTCCTGGTAACTGAATTCATCCCGTTCCGTTAACTGAATGATCCCATCAAGCACCAGCATCCGGCCGTGGGAACGGGTCTGGTACAGGTCAATCTGCTGGAATCTGCTTTTTTTACTGTAAAGAAGTTCATCCACTTTCAGGGAAACGGCAATGCCCTCCCACATGGGACAAATTTCTGAAAACCATCCGTTATGTAGAATACCTGAATATGTCATTGATATTTCGACGGGCTGTTACTGCCTTAAAGCCACCTGCATCTTGTAGTGACTGCCCCGGAAATATGACAGGAAAAATTCTGCCAATTCACGCGGCTCGTATTTATTGCAGGAAAAAATATCCAGGTATACAGCGTGGGTTGCAGGTGCAATATGCCCGGCTATCCCAAATCGTCCATTGGATCCTGTCATGGAAAAACCAGCCACGGTTCCGGTTTCATATAAATAAAACAAAGGGGCTTTTTCTGTATCCATGATACCCAGTTTCCCACATACCTTGTTGACAAAAATTTTTATACAGTCCGGATCTTTAATCATATCAGGACTGCAGTCATATACATCAATGGACGTGGACATCCCCCAAGGGTTTCTATTTTCGTATACTTTTTTCCAGGCTACGGGAAGTGTCTGTCTATCCATTACTTTTTTAGTGTTGTTTGTCATACAACTGCCAGCCCCAGGATGTAGTATCCCCCTGTTTTGATCAGAGGAGATTACAACCCGCTGGGATGAAAATTGTGCTTCTATGGAATGAATCGCTGTGTCCAGATCAATATGGTCCGCACATGTAAAAATATCTACGGCTGCATAATCATGCTCGGGCCAGGCATGAACCGTAAAATGGGATTCGGCGATAATCACCACACCGGACACCCCCTGGGGTTCAAATTGATGAAAGGAACTGCTGATAATTGTGGCCCCGCTTTCCCTGGCCGCTTGAAGCAAAATGGATTCAACTCCGTTCTTATCGATCAGAACATCAGATGCGCAATCATAATATTCAATGGTAATATGCCGTCCCAGGGCAAAACCTGGATCACGATGACAGACGACCTGTTTTTTATTTTTATCAAGCAATGTTTACCAGGGCAATTAGTATAGTTCCATCACAGAGGAAAATCTTTGAAATTGCGTTTCCCTTGGCAGATTTTTCTCTTTAAGCCGTTCAATCATGGATGACGTATTAAAACGCAGATATGGATTGACCTTTAGTTCTTCGGACATGCGGGAAACAACATGATCCGGATTATAAGAAGACAGGTACCCGTCTAAATCCGGGTTATCCGGTTCAATGATTTTGGCATATTTCAAAGAATCAAGTACATAATCGTGTCCGGCATAAACCAGTGTTTCGCCGGGCAGGGCCATCAGCAGCGTCAAAGAATTAAAAAAGGATTCAAGATCCCCTGAAAAACAATTGCCAACCGTGGCATTGAACAAGGTATCACCGGTTATAATAAACCCTTCACCTTTGAAACAAAGAGAATCCATGGTATGTCCGGGGGTCAGCATTACCTCAAGTCCGGTTGTATCTTTAAGGTCAAGAACCTGACCATGTGAAAGCGTTGTACAGTCAATGAACTGGGCGTTCGTTCTGCTCAGAAGGGCGTTGTTTCCCTGGGTATGATCCGCATGGGTATGGGTGTTGGTAACAATGTCAATGGGGATGTTTTTTTCTGTGGCAAATTTCACCATATCCTCCGGCGCCCCGGGGTCAATGGCAATACAGGATTTTTCACTGTAAGCCAGGTAACCCATATTGTCTGCACTGTATTTAAACTGTTGAATATCCAAACATTCAATCCTTTTTTAAAATATTTTATCACTCCCAAAGGCACCTGCATCCCCATCCTGGTCCGGACCGCCTTCCAGGAGGGCATCATCATACATGTGAACACCATTGCCATTCATGAACTTAAGGCCCATGATCAGAATTAAAGCTCCCAAAACTGCGCCGGATTTTAAGTCGCCATCAAGGCACGCCAATGGACGCATATTCGATATATGTGTCCGTTGGCGTAACGCCGAGGGCGGCTTAAAAGATAAGCAGATGGAACTTTTTATTTTGATCATGGGCCTAAACATCAAGCCCGTGATCATCAAAAATTATACTGATCGCCTCTTTGAGATTACGCTCAAAGCTTTCAGTATAATCGCCATTGTCTTCTTCTGAAAACTCATAAATTTCCTCATGCTCTTCGATCAGGTCCCTGAGATCATCGTTCATTTCAGACTGGGCATAAAAATCGGCTTCATATGCATCAATGATGTTTTCATACAGCTCATATAACTCAAATGCCTCAAGGGCATCAAAAATAGTCATTTTTTTTGCCATAGTTAATCTCCCGGATTTTATTTAAACTTCTATGATAATAATGGTTTTATGATTGTCAATTAACCCGGATTGAAACTATTTTTAACGTTTTTTGTCAGATTTTTTACTTTGGTAATCTGCCAATGCCCGATAGAATCCGCCAACAGAAAGCTCAGCACAATGATAGTGGTCTTCAGGCAGAGTTTGAAGATAATCAACAATCATTTCCGGAGTAATATTCCACACATTATCAATGGAATGGCCCAAGGCAAGACTTACCACGGTATTGCAGCATGCCGCCGTATACACGCAGCCATCAAAGTCAAAGGAGATAGAACTTAAGCAATTATTGTGGTCGACCATGATAAAAAACTCTACACTGTCGCCACACACCCCGGTCCGGGTCCCGTATCCATCGGGATTTTCAAGCCGTTCTCTGAAGCCTGCTTCATAGGCCATTTCAATCAATGTAATAGAATGAACGTTCCAAAAATCCTGGTCTTCCATCAGAATAACACTCCTTCAACCGTATCTATATATAATTAAAATAAAACAAACCGGACAGGAGATCCTGCCCGGTCTGCTTTGATTTTAGGCCCATGATCAGAATAAGACCTCCCATCTACTTGTCTTTTAAGTCGCCCTCGGCGTTACGCCAACGGACACATGTATCGAATATGCGTCCATTGGCGTGCCTTGATGGCGACTTAAAATCCGGCGCAGCTTTGGGAGCTTTAATTCTGACCATGGGCCTTAAACATGTTGAAGCCGCTTGGCCTTGTGTCGGCAAAAAAGCTAGATCAACATGTCATGCGTTACACCTGGGGTCTAGGGGAAAGCCCTGCACCTTCTACCAGTTCAGGTACCTTTTCTTCCCATTCAATGGCCATAATATGAAACCCTTTTACGCCCTTGCATTCCTTAAGGCGCTGCATCTGCTCAATGGCCATTTTGATACCTTCTTGGGCCTGTTTGTCTTTTTCAACACCGCTAAGACGGTCAATCACCTCATCAGGAATATCCATGCCAGGCACCTTGTTCTTCATATATTTGGCCATACCCAAGGATTTCATGGGAGTGATGCCGGCAAGGATAGCCACTTTCTGATCCAGTCCACGGTCAACGACCTGTTTCATCCACTTTTCAAACTTAGCCGTGTTAAAGATACACTGGGTTTGGATGAAATCCACACCCGCCGCCACTTTTTTGGCAAGACGCATTACACGAAGTTCAAACGGATCAGCAAAGGGGTTGGCCGCCGCACCAATAAACATTCTGGGCGCACCCTTAATTTCGGCTCCCCCTTGGAATATGCCCTCATCGCGCATATCTTTGACCATTTTAATCATATTGGTCGAGTCAATATCATATACGGGCTTAGCCATGGGATGGTCGCCAAACTGAGGATGGTCGCCGGACAGGCAAAGCATGGTGTTGCAACCAAGGGCGTAAGCCCCGAGGATATCTGACTGCATGGCAAGGCGGTTTCTATCCCTGGCAACCATCTGGATAATGGGGTCAAGCCCCATCTGTTTAATTGCGATGCCGGCCGCAATGGAGGACATCCTGACCATGGCGGTCTGATTGTCTGTAATATTGATGCCGTCCACATGATCTTTGATCAGGTTGGCTTTTTCTTTGACAATGTCAATATTGCAGCCTCTGGGAGGACCCACTTCAGAGGTTACAGCCAGCTGGCCTGAGGCCAGTACTTTTTCCAGTCTGCTTTCAGTCTTCATTATGCATTGTCCTCCGTGATAATTTTGGATGCCAAATCTTCCCGGATAATCTTTCTCGGGCCGCCGCCGCCTGCAGGCCGCCAGTCCTTAGCCGCCACCAGGTCTTCATAGCGGTCCTGGATACCCAGTTGAACCAGGCGGTTCCAGATCAATTGCCATGCACAATCCACATCCTGGCTGATCTCACATTTACCGCTGGAGTTGCCGCCGCAGGGGCCGTTCATCAGGCTTTTTGAGCAGCGCACAACAGGACAGATACCGCCGGTAATGCCTAGCATACAATCACCACAGCCCATACAGCGCTCGGCCCAGATTCCCTGGCTTTCGGACGCGCCCATGAACGTGGTATTCACACCCGGAAAAACCGGAATCGGATATTTGATCGCAACGGTTTGAATGCCGCAGCCGCAGGCCATGGAAACAATGGCATCCACCTGGCCGGCCAGTTCCTCAAGCTTCTGAACATATTCCGGATCGCACTGACGTTCCAAGGTGTGTTCTAACACCTCAAGTTTTTTACCTTCTTTGGCACTGTGCAGACGAAGAGAGGAACTCAACAGCCCCACCTCTTTTCTGCCGCCTGCTGCACAAACGGTAACACATTCGTTGCAGCCAACCACAAGTATTTTTTCGTAGGGCGCAATATACCCGAAAATTTCCTGCAGGGGTTTTCTTTGTGCTGTTATCATGTTTTATTCTCCAAAATTTTATATAAAAAATAACCCGTTAAATTTTTTTATCTGTTTATATGAAAGAACTAAGCAAACCTATTTGTCATTGTTTGTTGTGGACAGACCTCGGTGAAAGACCAGGTCGGCCCATGGGCCGTTCGTCAGGCAGCAAAGGGTATGCAACACATTTTACATTGCATTGACCGCTTTTTTAACCAGCCTTTCTTGCTGCCTGGCTTGTCGGGCTTGGCCCCAGGGCTTTAATCTTCTCAGTAAATTCTTTGGCAGCCTGGGCAAATTGTTGCCCCATGCCTGCGGAAAAGTGCATCATGCCCACACGTTCGGGTTCCCAGCCCACAGTCTCAAGTTCCCTTTTGATCTGATCGACATGGGCTGCTGCACGTAAGTTGCCTTTTTTAAAATGGCAGTCCCCTTCCAGACAGCCTGCCACATATACACCATCCGCACCTTTTTCAAGGGCTTTCATCAGGTGAATGGCGTCCACTTTGCCGGTGCAGGGCACCCGTATGATTTTTACATTGGACGGATATGAGATCCGCCTGGTGCCGGCCATGTCTGCTGCGGTATATGCACAATAATGACAGCAAAAGGCCACGATTTCAGGTTCAAAATTACTCATTAGTTATACCTCTCAAATAAACCATCAAGTTTAGCCAGTATCTGGTCATCTTCCCAGGCCGTTAATTGAATGGCCTTGGCCGGACACTCTGCAACACAGATACCGCAGCCCTGGCACTTGGCCGGATCGATTTCTGAGTGCCGTTCATCATTGATAAAGGGAACATTATAAGGGCAGGCCCTGACACAGATCAGACAGACCGCACATTTGACCGGATGAACCGTGGCATAGGCAGCGCCCAGGGTGATCTCTTTGTTGGCCAGCATGGTTCTGGCTCTGCCGGCAACGGCATGGGCCTGGGTAATGCTTTCACGGATCACTTTGGGTGATTGGGCTGTACCGGCCACGAAGAAACCGCGAAGGGCCATGTCAATGGGTTTGAGCTTCACATGGTCTTCCAGGAAAAAACCATCCTCGGTTTTGGGCAGGTTGAACAGACGTGCAAGTTCA
>PDTI01000035.1 GCA_002747145.1 Desulfobacter postgatei | reverse complement strand
ATAACAGACGACTTAAAAATATTTTCCGGTGGATCCAATCCGGACAAGGATGTATTCGTGGTCCAGTCTTTAAGTAGGCCTGTCAGTGACCACCTTATGGAGCTGATGATCAACTTGGATGCTTTGCGAAGCGCATCTGCCAAACGAATTACAGCTGTCATGCCCTATTATTCATATGTCCGATCGGATAAAAAAGATGCCCCAAGAAGTTCCATTGCTGCCCGCCTGGTAGCAGATCTTTTAAAAACTGCCGGGGCAGACCGGGTCTTGACTAGGATCTGCATGCCGATGCCGTACATCGATTTTTCAGTATTCCAGTGGATCATTTAACAGCCATGTCCACTTTTGTTGTGGGTTTCGTTAGGCGTTGATAGGCCAGATCAGCCCATGGCTGTTATTGGAGATTCTTAAAGCGTAACAAATGAATGAAGCAAAAAAACTAAAAAATGAAATTCGTGAAAAAGTAAAAAAATACTATCAATTATTTCATAAGTCTCGCCAGCAAGCGCCTTTCGATCCAGGAAACAGCCGTATCCACTATGCAGCCAGGGTTTATGATGAATGTGAACTATTAAACTTGGTTGACAGCGCACTTGAGTTCTGGCTTACGCATGGTCGCTATTCTAAGGCATTCGAACAGAAAATGGCTTCATACCTTGGTGTCAAATGGGTTCTTTTGGTAAATAGCGGCTCATCTGCCAATCTTTTGGCGTTTATGGCTTTGACATCCTATTTACTTGAAGATCGCCGGGTGAAACGTGGGGATGAGGTTATTACTGTTGCAGCCGCGTTCCCCACCACAATTTCACCTATTGTGCAATATGGTGCCGTTCCTGTTTTTGTCGATATAGAAACAGACACATGCAACATTAATGTTTCCTTGCTGAACAATGCTCTGTCTTCAAAAACAAAAGCCGTTATGGTCGCCCACACGCTCGGCAATCCCTTTGATGTTAACACGGTCAAATCATTTTGTAAAAAACATAACCTTTGGCTTATTGAAGATAATTGTGACGCCCTTGGTTCAAGAGTTGATGGGCAATTAACCGGCACATTTGGAGATATTGGCACAAGCAGTTTTTATCCCCCCCACCATATCACAATGGGCGAAGGGGGCGCAGTATATACATCCAACCCTCTTTTAAAAAAAATTATGCTTAGTATGAGGGATTGGGGGCGTGACTGCTGGTGTTCCAGCGGGCACGACAACACCTGCGGGAAACGTTTTACGAAACAAGTCGGCGATCTGCCTTTTGGTTATGACCATAAATATGTTTACAGCCATTTTGGCTACAACCTTAAAGCCACTGATCTTCAGGCGGCGATCGGCCTTATTCAACTTGATAAAATTGATGAATTTACCAGGGCAAGACGAAATAACTTTAATATTCTGAAGCAAAGACTGCAACCTGTAAAACAATTAATCACACTGCCACAAAGCAAAATATGGGCTGAACCAAGCTGGTTTGGTTTTCTAATGATAGTTAACAAGTCGTCCGGGTTCAACCGCAATGAATTGGCTCAATATCTGGAATCTGAAAACATCCAGACCAGAAATCTTTTCAGCGGCAATATAGTCAGGCACCCGTTATTTATTCCCTTGAAGGATGGCGTTGATTATCGAATTTCAGGCACACTGAAAAAAACAGACCTAATAACTGAAAACGCTATCTGGTTGGGGGTATATCCTGGCATGAAAGACGAAAATTTGCATTTTATGGCGGACAGAATAATTGATTTTTCAAAATTAAAAAACTAAACTCTGTAATGGAGAAAAAAGAATGCAGCTTCCTTTACGTATTCTGGTAACGGGTGGTGCGGGATTTATCGGGTCTCACCTCTGCCGGCGACTATTGAATGAAGGCCATGATGTGCTTTGCGTAGATAACCTGTTTACCAGCACTAAAAAAAATATAATTGAGTTGCTGAAAGATCCCAAATTTGAATTTATGCGCCATGATATTACATTCCCACTCTATGTGGAGGTGGATCGAATTTATAACTTGGCATGTCCAGCCTCACCTATTCATTATCAATTTGATCCGGTCCAGACCACCAAGACCAGCGTTCACGGCGCAATTAACATGCTTGGTCTTGCAAAACGAACCAAGGCAAGGATACTTCAGGCATCAACCAGTGAAGTATATGGTGACCCTGAAATTCATCCCCAACCTGAAAGTTATTGGGGTAAGGTTAATCCTATTGGACTTCGTTCCTGCTATGATGAAGGCAAAAGATGTGCAGAAACCCTATTTTTTGACTATAAACGTCAACACAATGTGGATATTCGTGTTATAAGAATTTTTAATACTTATGGTCCCAATATGCACCCTAATGACGGCCGGGTCGTTTCCAATTTCATTGTCCAGGCATTATTAAATCAAGATATAACCATTTACGGAGACGGCAGCCAGAGTCGAAGTTTTCAGTATATAGATGACCTGGTTGAAGGAATGGTTTGCATGATGGAAAATCCTCAAAATTTTGTTGGCCCTGTAAATATGGGAAATCCTAAAGAGTTTACTATTTATGAGTTAGCCAGGATGGTACTTGAACTGCTGCCGGAGAGCAGGAGTAAATTGGTATACAAATCCTTACCGTACCCATATTGGCAATAGGATTGCTGGAAAAAATGCCATTGAAAATATAGACAACTCATAACCTCATGAAAATTTGAACGGTTTCAACACCCTTCAATAGTCCGAAAATAATTTATTCCCTCTATAAGGCGATCTTTTCTGTGTAATATTTATAGAACTTCTTAAACATATCCATATCAATTTCAAAACTGAAATTAGAAGTGAATTGAGAGGGCCTACATGAAAAAAACTGTCCTTTTGGAAACCTGTAACCATAATAGAGGTGAATCATCTCAGTTGTCATTAAATATCCGTTGCTAAAACAGAAATCGGGGTAAACAGGATATATTACAGGGCAGGAATAGGTAGGGAGCAAGCCGTTATGCCCCATAATGTTTCCTTGAATAATTGCATTAGGTCCCGAAATCGAAACAACTTTTATTTGATCGTTTAAGGAAAGGTTTATGTTTGCCACAGAAGAACCATAGACGACCAACATTGTATCTATTTCTTGTAGGTAATTAATCTTTTCAATAAGGGAAAGAGTTGCCAAATCAATAACCTCATAACCTTCTTTGATAAGAAACCGCTCAAGTTTCTTACTGCCCGGAATGCTTCTCATTTTAGCACCCACTGTTTTTACGCCTGACTTTGGGTATACTTTTCTGACTGGTTTTATACCTTCTCTTATAAATGGTTCTAATAATACTCTTCTCACCGTATTCGCTGTCTCAGATCGATATAGAAGGTATGCACAAGGCGCAAAAAAAGAGACACGATCTGCAGAGATCATTTCCATCTTCTTTGAAACTAAAAACATCTCATCCGGTATACCGAGGTCTTCGGTAAATTCACGCATTCGTTCTAAGTTTGGCCCTTCGACAACATGAATCAGGTCAATATCTTGATTATCAAACCAAAGCAATGAAAAAAAACTCTCACGCATGTGATGGGCATAACCGGCATTAGGATTTGCCAGAGAAAGCACCCTACTTGAAATATGCCCTTTATAAGGCGGGTTGAAAGATCTCTTTTTGAGATGTTCAATCATATAGCAGCGACCATCTCTATAACCGGTCATGCTGGCGGTCTCAGCAATTAGATAACCATCGGGAGTTATAATCATACCGCTGTTTCCAATGATTGTTCCATTTTCAATTGTCGCAGCGTAGGTTTCGGGATATATTTTTGTGGCTGGCAACCCGCCAAAATAATACTCCATATCCTCCACAAGCTTTTGTTGCTCCGGCAGTCTGATAATGCTTGTCCCTTGTCCGTATTGCAGTGCGGGTATTTTTTTTTCGGGAAGAGTTGCATGGACCTCAATGCCAAACTGACGATGCTTGTCATTTATAATTTCTCGAAACCATTTTACGCCTTTAATTGGGAATTCTATCATAAAAAGCTATCTCTGTTAGTTTCTTAGGTACGCGGGAAAATGGGCGATTTATTTTTTTTCGTGGCCCTTACTCCTGGGTTTCTGTCATACAGAACAAGAAAATGAAGTGGAACAAATGCACCTGGGTTGCGGGTTTCCCGCCTTGTAAACTAAAATAAGCATCATTTCCTTTGATTATTGATTCGTTCAAGGATACCCTCTCTGCAATCATCAATATTATCAATCACAAAATATTTTAACCCTCTACAATCTCTACAGTGCTTCATGTTTCTACGTTTGCCTTTCAGATGCGCGATTTGGTAACTCTTTAGCTTCGTTGAATTCCAAATTTCTTTGATGGTATTTTTGTTTACATCCCCACAAAGGAGCTGGTGATATCCATCACCGCAACATATACTCACACTTCCATCAGCGTTTATAGCCAAACTGTAAAAAATCCTGGGGCACACTAATTTGTCAGAGCCATTGCCCAGGTCCCGGTAAAAGACCTCTGCTCTGGCGATGTTATGATCGGGGGTAAAATGAGGAAAATCAAGCTTATTATTACATTCGCAAGCCATTTTAATAGCCTGAATATTTTCAGGCGTATTCCTTGGTGCATCAAGGCCACTCCATTCGTAGAGACTTTCAAAAATAAGTGCATCACAAATCTCTCCAAAAATCTCAATGCATCGTTTTTTTTCATCATCATTTGCAAACAATTCGTTGACAAACTTTAACCGCAGAACACAATCGCCCTTAATACTGTACAGAAATTTCAGATTTTCATAGTATTTTTTGAAATTAACTTTTGTCTTAGTCATAAGATAAAACTGTTCATCGGACAGACCGTTGACGGAAATCATAATCTCATTAATACCGGCATCAAGAATCTCTTTTGACCGTTCCTGTGTAAAAAGCAGCCCATTCGATACCGTCATTACCCCCTCAACATACCCCGAATCCACAGCATATTTAACCATTCGGGCGAAATCAGGGTTAACCAAAGGCTCCCCATGATTATAGAGGCGAATACTTTTAAGCGGTTTGGAAAACTCTGCTAAGCTGTCAATTATGTGGGTAAATGTTTCATAGGGCATGATGCCGTTTTTCAGTGTATGAGGATCATTAGCACGAATAAAAGTCCCTCCGCAAAACACACACTTTATATTGCACAAAAATGATGGATCAACTGTTATATAAATAGGTTGGGATAAAGGCAATGCCTGGCATAAATCAACCCGATCATGCATGTTTTGACGTGGTTTAGCGTCTATTCCCATTTAGTTCTCCCATAGTTAACGTCGCTTCTGTGCTCATTATCATAATTTATTTTCAGCGATTAATTTTGCATGCTTGCTTCCATGAAGGAAAACAAAGTCCTTTTCGACAGAATCTTCTCGCATATGCAAAAAAGGTTTTATCTTGTTGCCTTCCAGTGAAAAACAATGATATTCAAGGGGAGTTAACAACTGGATAATGTCGTTGGGATGATAGCCGAATTTTGCTGACCATTTACGCAACATTTCAACGAATAATATAGGTTTATTTTCTGTTATTGTCCGCAGTCCCCCTTGTAGCAAAGGCAACTCGGCCCCTTCTACATCAATTTTTATAAAATCAGGACTTACTTCTTCTTTCTGTGTAAAATCGTCAAGTGTCAGAATGCTGCATTTAAGCAACACTACATTTTCATGATAGTTATCATTTTTCAATGATGATGCAGCCGGGATATTTGGATAATAAAAAAAATCAAATTCACCAGGTTTTTCAGCAAAGCCCAAATTGTAATATTGTATATTTTTAACCCCTGGATTACATGAAATATTTTTTAAAAAAGTTTCATACGTCGGCAGTATAGGCTCAAAGGAATATATCTGTTTATCTGGGTACCTATTAGCAAAATGTATACTCATCCAACCGATATTAGCACCTATGTCAAATACAATGCGACAGTCTTTCATAAATGCCATCATAAGATCTAACTCTGGAACAGTACTGTTTCCAAGACTGATGGCTCCTTTGGGAGGATAATAATGATCTGAATGAGCATTTAAAAAATGGCATCCATATCGGGTTCTAAACTCAACGCCATTACTACTGATATAAATGCGGTCAATAAAATTATTTTCCAAAAACGGACAAAATTCCATAAGGGTACTATAGCGCTTGTTCATTTCTGCAAAAAAATCCTGTTTTGTTAAATGAGCACTGGCATACTGATTAATAATCTTATCTATTTCGAGCATAACACCACCTTACAAGGATGTTTCAATATATTCACCAGACTTATTGTTATTTAAAGAAGTGAAATCACTTCATTCGGAATATGAAGCACATCATGCAGATACGTTTCTATTGTCCTATTCGCAACGTATGTACTTGTTAAAATAGGGAATTGTGGGTATTTTGTTAACTCTATGGGGTCAATAATGGGTATACCGCACAACTGTTTACCATGATAGTGAGGGCTGCCATCTGCGAAAGCAATTATGTTAAGTTTGGAAAACCGAGTATTTGCAAGCATATATCGGGTCAAGGTTCCACAACCATATACAATTACCGGTCGTTGCCGTGTCAGCAAGTAATCAATTTTATTTAGTGCACATTCCACAGCGTTATTTGACTTCAGGTTGTACTGCTCAATTTGAATCTTTCTACAAAAAACAATGTTTCGACTACCTGTTTCGTTAGGGTAAATATTGTGTGGTTCATAATCGTATAAGTCCATCAGCCTGCAAAGTGAACTAAAGGTAAAATAGTTTATATGTTCGATGCTGTACTCTCGATATGGATAAACGTCGCCCCGCCACATAAACTGTTCTGGAACACAAACAACCAAATCTCCATCTAAAAATGAAATTGTTTTTTTTATAAAACCATGCAGATCAACAATATGTTCCAGTACGGCCATTAAAAAAATAGCATCAAATTTGTCGTTGAAATCATCTTGCTCCAATCTAAAAACACTTTTGTTAACCGTTGTTATCCCTTTTTTTTTTAAGTAATTACAATTCTGCCTTGACGTATCCACACCAATTAAATTTTTATAACCCCAATTATGTAATGCCAATAAGTCTATTCCGCTCCCACACCCAAAATCTCCAATTAATCGTTTCGAATCCTTGTCAGAAATATATTGTAGCAACCCACTGTGTGATGCGCCATTGGAAAGCATTTCTTCGTTTTCATATCTGTTGAGATTAAAGTAGTATTCATCAAAATCTTTTTGGGACGGAATATTATTTGCAAACAACATCCCACAGTTCCTGCACAAACTTACATCATATCTAGTCAGATTGGTGTTATCCAAATCTGCAAATTTCTGCTCTGTTAAAACAACGGACTGACTGCAAGCGCAAACAGGGCATTTAGTTCTGGGCGTTGAGTAACTTTTCTCGTCAAGCATACGAACCTTCTTTCTTGCCCAACGCCCTCAAACATGCAAACATATCTTCACGTGTTTTTGGCGTTACCGCTGTTACAATGCAAAAATCATTTAGGCAATCAGCAATGGCATCAATAGGTTCAACATTTAAATTATAGAGTCTTTGTCCATATGAATACTTGTCATAAATATGCGTTAACTTTGCGTTTGGGTAATGACGCCGCATATACCAGTAGTGAGTTAAAATTTCATTGCCGGCGCCATAGAAGCTATAGCAGAATTCTTTTGTGGTTACCGGCAATGCTGAAGCAATATGTTTAAATTCAATATTGATCATGTAATCCGTTGAATCCCTCAATCTATTATACTTACTATGAATTAATGAAATTGCGGACCGGGCACGCTCAGACAAATATGAACGCTCTGCACTCTGTAGCCTGAGTATCGCGACTTTAAATATCAGCTGCTTTAATTCTTTAGATACAGTTACAGTCTGATGGATATTTTCCCAATCCATTGCGTGGAAGTCTCTTGGCTGATAAATTTTCATTAACTGGTCAAGAAACATCAACGTTTTTGTTAATGTAGTCCTTGCAAAAATAACCGGTATCCCCGCAGCAGCACACGGCAAGGCACAGTGAAGTCTTTTTGTGATTACCAGCCGGGCCTCACTTTTATATCTTTCATAAACAACCTTTGCATAACTTAAGGCATCAAAATCATCTTCACTTCTCACAATATGAGACATCGTAATAGAGTCTTCAAGCAGATGGTTCGGAATATACTGTAATAGCTCTGGTTCAGGGTCCACAAGAAAGACTTTACCGTTTTTTTGCGGTTTTGCTCTATCCGGTAATAATGCTGTAATACAGCCGTTTATATATGCCTTAATATTAAATCTGCGGCATTGACTATAAGTATACTCGTCCCGGCAGCCAATCGGCTGGAACTGTCGAAGATATTCTGCATCTTCGGCATCCATATCATTGAATCTGACATAACTTATGTATACGGGTCTGATTTTACTTGAGAACTGTCTGTTTTCTCGTAAGGCGCCAAAAGAGCTTTCTATCCCTGATACAATAGGGAGTATTACAGGCTCTCCGTCATAGCATGGCAAGTCGTGCCAACCTATTCGGACAATTTTATTTAAGTCAATACCCATTTTGCTGTAGATTGTCTCAAGGGCAATCAACTGCATTGAGTCACCAAGATTATAATGGGCGTCTGCCAGATATAAATACATTGCATATCTCACTGTTAATTGCCTTACAAATCTTACATCTCTACATCGTTCAATCACATTATATTGCCAGGCTTACGATACTGCGATTGTCAAAATTCAAGCTTTGTAATATATCTATAATTTCATCTTGGGCGGAACTGGCAATTACAATTTTGCCAAACTCTTTTCTATGCTTAAATAACTTAACCGGTGAGACTGCATCCACCCCCTTACTGTTGGCAAAACCCCATACCTCATTCCCGCTGTGTCTCAAGGCCGTTGATACCCGTTTGCCCGAGTTACCGTTTCCATATATTGCAACAGGCTTATTCCCAAAGTCTACCAGTGAAAGCAGATGTGAAATATACTGCCCATGATCATCAGGAATTTTTAATAGTCTGCACCGGAGCAATTGCTTATTTACATAATCACGCTGTCTTGTTGCAACATATAGCAGTGCTGTCCCACTGTCTGTACGATCAGCATTCAGGTTCCTATCGTGAATACGATAAAAACCCAAAACGTCATCAAGGCAAAGAACTTTTGCTTTTGTCATGGCAAGCATAAGTATACAACCGTCAGAATAACCGCGCATTTCTTCAACATCAACAAGTGGAAAGAATGGTTCTATCACCTCACGCATAAAAGATAACCCCGACGTCGGGCTATGTTGATACATATAACCAAAATTAACAAGTACATTTGACCAATCAACATCCGTTCTTACACGACGATATGTTTTCTTTCCGTTTTCCGAAAGTAAGTGCTGAATAATTTTGCTTGATTTGTGTGCCTCGACAACTCGATCTAATTTATTGGGATACCAGTAGTCGTCACTGTCAAGAAATGTAATTATGTCTCCACAGGCAACCTCAAATCCAGCATTAAACGCACTTGTTTGTCCCCCGTTTTCCTTAAATACTTTTATTATACGAGAATCGTTAAAACTGCTGATCAGCTCTCTAGAGCTATCGGTGCTGCCATCGTCAACGACAATCAGTTCAAAATCGGTAAATGACTGCGATAAAACACTTTTAATCGCATCATGCAGATAATCGGAATAGTTATAATTATCGCAAATCACTGACACCTTAGGCATGTTACGTCTTTCCCCAAATATCATATTCCGGCTCTATAAACTGCCTGCGGATATTGATAATTCCAAGTATCCGTCCGCCGACATCTTCTGCTGTTCGAAGTGTATCAGTGTAGTCATCAATGAATTTTACTGTGCTGGGCCCAAAAGAGAACGGTACTATCGCTCCATCAAACTTATTATGACATTTGATCTCTTCTCTCAGCTCTGATTGACACGCAAAATCGAAGTGGCTGTTACTGAAATATGATATTCGCTCATGCTTAACCCAATCGGTGAAGTATTCTTTGAATTTCTCTGAACCTATAACATAAACATTATGCCCCATATTCTGAAGCAAGCGTACGATACTCAATGTATGAAATACGAATGCCGAATGCATCACCAGCAGATTTGCTTTTGGCTTTATATTTTTTTCCCGCAACCGCTGCCGCAATCTTGTTTTAAAATCACTATCATTATTATAATTATCAAACACCTTATTGCGAAAATACGCGATATCGAAGTCTGGTAACTCTTCAAATCCTGATTCAAGAACGTGAACCTTTGCACCCCATCCAGTAACAAGCTTATCAATTGTAGAACAATCGCGAAGCCCATCAAAACCCAATCTTTTTGCGGCATGTGCAATCGGAGAAAGCAATACCGCTTCACCAGCACCAAATTTGCAGTGAAACAGATAGCCTGGGTTAAGATAGCGGGAACAAATCAGTTCCTCAAAATTTGGGGGCAAGTTCGCATTGTGTTCAGTGAACATTAACCACTCACGTTCAGCGCAATTTTGTGCAGCCTTAACAAACGGCAGACCGAGCGATTCAACACGAAGAATTCGTTCCGGCTGCATATTGCGCTTTACATCGCCAACACGGACATCATTATCGGGCTGATAGTTACCCATAACACTTGCCATATCTTTACCCAAGCGGTTATCATATAAGGGTTTCGAAGTGACAAGATTCACCTTTTTCTTTACAAATTTTGGGGAGTTCATTTTACGCAGTTTTTCATAATTTGACGCAGAAACATCATCAATCCCTTCGTTCGCGTTTCGACTGAATGTTTGCAATGCCATCCCGCATATATCGCACCAATGAAATTGGTCGCTGAACTCGCTGATGTCTTTTTTCCACCAACCCGGCTCAATCGGTTTGCCTCCAGGGCCATCAAACAGCATGTCAAGCGTACCTGCAATTTCGCAAAAAAAGCAGCCCTTCGGCGTTATCGTCCCACTCCAAAAATTTTGCAACCAACAGTTATCACGCAACTTAACAAACTCTTCATCGCTAATCCCCAAATCTTTACGGCTGATTAATATCGGCTGATGCATACTTATAGCAGTATGATCGTTAAGCCAAAGATCAGAAACTGTCTCTTGCACATCTTCAAAATATTTATAGTAGTGCTTGGGAATAGATGTAAACAGCAAATACCCGCGCCCTGCATTGATTGAAGCCTCAACCCAGCGCTGAAATTTTGCATAATGCAGGTAATCCTTCAAAATAGCATTGCCCCGACTTGTGACTGTTAATTTATTTTTACCGCGTTTTCTTCGCAAATATGCAGCAAACCGTGAGTACTCAGGATGAAGCAGGGGTTCGCCCCCAATTGTGCTGATGAGCCCCTCATATCCATCCAAAGAATCAACCGCACGTTTAAATGTCTCAAATTCCATATAATAAGGCTTTTTATGGTGGCCACAGAATCGAGTGCAGTTACTGCATGCCTTGTGACACATATTTGTTATATCAATTTCAATTATTGAATTTTCACGATTATGTCTCATTTTCCCCTCAACTGCGACAGACTCGCTCTATGAGTCAACCCACTTAAACTTAAAGGGGCAAATCAATATTTTTGTTCCTAATATCTTCCAGTGTACGCCATTCATTCATCAATGGAATGAACTCACAATAGCATATTCTCTTTTACTTCTTTATCGTTCAAAAAAGGATACTGATTTTCAAGCCTTGAAGAGCGCATGGAACCATCCGGAAATACCTGTGTTGCTGTACGCGGCGAGACAAGACAGTCTCCAACAACGCAGACCTCGCAAAGTGTTGCGCCTTGATCGTCCAATACACGTTTGACTATATCACCAAGGTCATCTATTCTTCTGATTTGCTCATAATTAATATTATAAGCAGTACTCAATTTTTCTAAGGCAGGCAGATAAAGCCCGCTGCATTCATCACATCCGAAATAGTTTCCCTTAAAATGATTTTTTTGCATATTGCGTATTGAAGCATACCCACTATTATTAATGACAAAAATTTTAATTGGCAGTTTACGCCCCGCAATAACGGCAAGTTCCTGGATGTTCAATTGCATGCCGCCGTCACCGGCAATACAAATAACCTCTTTCCCTTCCGAGGCGATGCACATGCCGATAGCATTCGGAATCTCAAAACCCATTGAGCCCAGCCCGTGGTTGGAACGTACAACCTGTTTTTGTTTTACTTGAAATGTTTGGAAGAAAATTTCCGCTGTTGTCCCCGAACTGCAGGGCGCGACATAAGCCCCTTCCTGCAGATGCTCCGACAATGTTTGTACAAAAGCGTATGTCGTCAACGCTTTTTTCGAAGTGAATATGGGATACGTTCGTTTCCATTTCGTAATTTGCGCTTTCCAGTCAGTCAAATCAGGTAGGTGTATTTCATTGACCCGTGACAGCAATTCCGTCAGCACATCGTTTACATCAGCAATAACGGGGAAAATATTATCAGTCCCTTCCAGTTTTAAAATTTCTGTAGAATCAATCTCAATAATAAACTTCTTTGCTTTGACTGCCCACTCCGAACGGTCATAGCCCGTTATTGAAAAATCCAGCCGGGCTCCCAAGCACAACAGCAGATCGGCATTCTGCATTGTAAAGTTACCGTGACGGTCTCCCATCCCCCCTGCACGTCCTGCATAAAGCGGGTGATCGTTCGGGATATAATCAATTGCTTTCCAGGTCGGAATAACAGGGAGTTGCAGATATCCAAGTAATTCATAAAATAGGTTTCTGCTGGCATTAAGCCCGTTACCTGCGATTATTACAGGGCGTTTTGCCGTTTTCAGGGATTCAATTATTTCGGATACCTGAATCGGGTATTTATCAGGTTGAGGTGTAAATCCGCATAAGTTATCTGGCTCAATCTGTGCGCCCTGCACATCAAGAGGAATATCTACCCATACAGGCCCTTTACGTCCATTTGTCATTTCATGCCAGGCACGTTCCAGCTCATATCGGATTTGCGCCTTATCCGTCACCATAGCTGCATATTTTGTAACCGGTTTTACAATTGAAACGATATCCGCTTCCTGTGATCCATGAGCGCGTACGCCGAAACGACTTTTCAAATCCGAGGTTTTCACCTGACCAGATACAAAAAATACGGGAGAGGAATCAAGGTAAGCGGCTAAAACGCCAGTAACCGAATTGGTCGCACCTGGCCCGGTCGTCACAAGGGCGCAGCCTGGATTACCTGAAGTATTAGCATAGGATTCGGCTGCAATCGAAACAGCCTGTTCGTGTAAAAGAGATACTGAATTTATATTATTCCCATGGCGTCCCAAAGAATCGACAAGATGCATGCAGCCGCCTCCGGGCAGATAGAATACTGTACGGATCCCTCGTTCAGCTAGAAATGAAAAGAGATAGTCAGAAACTTTCACAAGGCCGATGCTCCCTAATATTTCAATTTTCCGGAAATTAAATTATTGACAATTTCCAGCAACACACCATAACCGCCATTCGTCTCTGTAATAAAATTGGCTGCATTCTTTGCACCCGCACTAGCATCCCGCGGCGCGATCCCTATTCCGACGGCTTCAAGGGCAGGGGCATCTCTATCACTGTCTCCAATGTATAACAAATCGCAAACAGTTATACCCAATTTCTTGGATATTGTTTTCATTGCAGCCAATTTGTCCTTTGCGCCGGCATACACTTGTTCCACGTTAAAGCGTTTGGCTATAAACTGTACCATTTCAGTGTCCTCTCCCGTCACAAATGCGAAGTCATAATTATTGCGACGTCCTATACCGATGGCATCTAAATCTCTATAACAAATAGACTTGGTTTCATTACCATGAATATCTATAGTTACGCGTCCATCGGTGAGCACACCATCTATATCTGCCAATATGAGTTTCATATACTATCTACTCTTCTCAGCTTTTGTTTAACCGGAATCTCTTCAGGCAAACAATGTATTTCTGACGTTCCAAATGCCTGCTCAATCAGCCGGATATTTTTTACCATTTCCGCCATTTCAAATGGCATAATTGATGCTTTATGGTCGCTGCCCCACATATTCCGATCAAGCGTAAAATGACGCTCCACAGCAACCGCGCCCATTGCTACTGCCGCCGCTGAGATTACAGTATCAAGCTCGTGCCCTGAATATCCAATCGGAATATTATAACGTTCTCCCAGCGTACTGATGGCACGCAGGTTGACTTTGTCCGGCGGTGCAGGATAAAGGGAGACACAATGGAACAGTAAAAGATTATCCGTTCCCAAAATATTTACAGCTTTATCGATTTCATCAAGCTCACTCATTCCTGTTGAAAGGAGCACAGGCTTGCCCGTTGATTTGATTTTTTTGAGCAGACCCGCGTCAGTCAGGCCCGCGGCTGCCACTTTGTGACATGGCACGTTGAATGACTCTAAAAAATCAACCGAAGCTTCATCCCAAGGGGATGCAAACCAAATCAGATCAAGCTGTTTACAGTATTGATCAATTTTCTGGTAATCCTTGAAAGAAAACTCCAGACCTCGTTTTAAATCACCGTTTGTAGAACCAAAAGGGGTTTCTCTATGCATGGCAAGTTCTTCAGAGCTGTAAACAACATCAATTGTTCGCTTTTGAAACTTAACCGCATTGCAACCTGAATCTTTTGCCTTGGCAATCAGTTTCCTGGCAATTTCAATATCCCCATTATGGTTGATTCCGATTTCAGCAACAATAAATGCAGGCTTGCCTATTTCAAATTTTCCCAGTTTCATTTTCAAGGATCTCCCTAATTCCATCTCTCAATAAGCGAGGTTCCCAGTATCGAAGTTCCGCACGCAATCGATCATTGTTTCCTGTATATTCTAAACCCAGCCCTTCATTTTTAAACACTATCGGTAAATCTGAGTTCATTTGCTGTCGTACTTCTTCGGCTATTTCGCTAATTAGTGTCGGCCTCCCTGAACAAAGGTTGTAAGTTCTGTGCGTTGGCTCATTTTCAATAAAATACATCAATACAGGAGCGATATCCTTAACATACAGAAAATCAAACATCACATTTTGTCGCAACTCAACGGGCTTGTTTGCCTTAACACAGGAAATGATGTGAGGAATGAGTTTGTAAGGGGGATCGCCACAACCGTAGCAGGCGAACAGTCGAAGATTGATTATATTGCTATATCGTTGTGCAAGCTCGCTCATTATATAACGGGAAAGCCCATAGGTATCACACGGCAATTCCTGTCCGAACGTATCCTCAATAACTTGTTTGATTGCCCTATGTTTACCGTATTCTGCACCAGAACCAATATAAATCATTCGACGGTATAAATCGTTGCAATGAAAAAATGAGGTAAATACTCGAAGAGAGCGATCAAATAACTCGTCAAATTTGTCTATTGGATTTTGGGACGTTGGATTGGCAAGATGTACAACTGCATCAAGCTGTCTATTTTCCAAATAGCGTCGAACGGCATTTGTATCAAGTAAGTCAAGCTCTGCTCTTGACGGTGCCGCCACATCATGGATCTTCTGTAATTGCGGTAACACGTTACGTCCTATAAAACCTGTTGCGCCTGTAAGCAGAATCTTTTGTTTCATATATGTTATCTCTATTTTCAATTAGAACCGTTTTCAGCAAATATTCACTGTCGGGATAAATATATTTTTATGTGAACATTGTGACACCTCAGACCGAAAACGCTCAATCCAGCATTGCTTTATATGCTTCCAATTGATCAAAAGAGAGAATACTGCCATTGTTATAAAATTCTTTGTACCACTCCGCTGTATACTGAATTGCTTGTGAACAATCCCAGACGGGTTTCCATTTCAGATGTTGCCTGGCTTTGGAGGTGTCCAGTTTTAATATGCCTGCCTCATGGGACTGATCTTGGATTTGAGCTCTTTCATATTCCATTTCAGGCCAGATATGTTTCATTGTTTGGACGACTTCCTCTACCGTAATATTTTCTTCAAAAGAGGGGCCAAAGTTCCAAGCTTGGGCAAAATCCTTTTCACCTTCCAGAAGTTTTTGACCAAGTAACAAGTATCCGCTGAGTGGTTCAAGGACATGCTGCCAGGGGCGGATAGAATGAGGGTTCCTGATTTTAACTTTTTCATGCTGGTGAATTGCCCGCACGATATCAGGGATAAGTCGATGAGGTGCCCAATCACCGCCACCGATAACATTTCCCGCACGGGTACTTGCAAGAAGCGTTTGGTGTGTTTTACAGTACTCTTCGGAATTGAAGAATGTTTTTTGCCAGCAACGGGTTAGGATCTCTGTACAACCTTTTGATGCACTGTAGGGATCGTACCCGCCCATCGGATCAATTTCACGATATCCCCATGCCCATTCTTTATTTTCATAACACTTATCACTTGTCACATTGATAATCGCTTTGACACTGTCAATACCTCTTGCCGCTTCGAGTATATTTACCGTGCCCATAACATTACTGCTGAAAGTTGTAACCGGATCTTTATAGGAGTCCTTTACAATTGCCTGAGCTGCCAGGTGAAATATAATTTCCGGTTGATACGCCTTAAAAATTTGTTTGAGGTTTTCTAAATCTCTAATATCGCCTGTCAGGGAAATGAGTTCCATATTGAGCAATCGAAAGTGATTCGGCTCTGTTGGAGGCGTCAGCGAGTAGCCTATTATATCCGCACTTAGTGTTGAAAGCCATAACGCCAACCATGATCCTTTAAACCCTGTGTGTCCTGTGATAAGAACTTTTTTATTCTTATAACACCCTTTAAACATGTACTGTTATAATCCTAATCCCAAATTTTCCATTTTGCCCGTCCTGATGCCCAAAGATGCTCAAGAACGGATTTATCTCTCATCGCGTCCATACATTTCCAGAAGCCTTTATGTTTATAAGCTGACAGTTGTCTGTCCTGGGCCAGTTTCTCGAGGGGATCGTTTTCCCACATAATATCGTCTGCATTTTCAGGCAGATAATCAAATATTTCAGGCTTTAATACAAAAAAACCGCCATTAATCCATCCGCCATCTCCAAGCAGTTTTTCGTTAAAACCAGCCACATGTTCATCAGATCCTATATCCAGTAAACCAAATCTGCCTTCTGGCTGCACCGCTGTTACAGTCCCGATCTTCCCATATTTATTATGGTGCGCGATTAGTTGTTTGATGTTTATATCGGCAACCCCATCACCATAGGTTAATAAAAATTCCTCATTCCCTATATAGCGCTGCACCCGTTTCAGACGACCTGCTGTTTTTGTATTTACGCCTGTATCAACCAGCGTTACACGGAATGTTTCAGTATCCGAACGATGAACTTCAAAACTGTTTGTCTTCAGGTTTACCGTAACATCTGAGTTGTAGATATAGTAGTTAAGGAAATATTCTTTAATGATGTAACTTTTATATCCTGTACAGATGATAAAATCGTTAAATCCCTGGGATCCGAAAATTTTCATAATATGCCAGAGAATGGGTTTTTCTCCTATTTCTATCATTGGCTTGGGTTTCAGGTAGGATTCTTCAGAGATGCGTGTTCCCAAGCCTCCTGCGAAAACAACCGTTTTCATAATTAGGATACCTCTATTCAGTAATGTCTGGTTCGTTTTTGCCTGCCCGGTAATTTTTTGATCTTTGACAATTTTATCCCTGTTTGAGCTTGGCCAGGCGTTCTTTTTGTCAGTGAAAAGTTGGCTAGTTGCGGAACCGTGTGATTCACCATTCTGTTTTTAAACCATACGTATCTGATCTCGGCACAATTGAACGGCAGCCTTCAATCCATCCAGCTCAGGGAAATACAGTAATGCATCCTCGAACTCCCTTGACAGCATGGTCATATACAACCGTTTGAAGTCCGGTAAACTATCTAAAATATCCTCTGGCAGCCTTTGCCCAGCCCATGTGACAAAAAAATGTTTGTTTTTTACAAAACCGAGCGCTCTTCTGATCTCATCAAGCATTTGGTCCTGGAATCGCGATGTTAACACTTTCACTGTTTCTTTGATCAATAATTGCTTTTCAGAAAATGAAATAGGCGCATAGTTGATCACATCCATCTGTCTTCGAATGATACCAATATGAAAAAAACTTATACCGTCATTCATAATGTGGGGGGCAACTGCATTAATATCTCTGACAGTTCGTTCTTCAAGCGAAAGATCATCGTTGTCATCAGACATCTTGCTGTTGAGAAGCACCTGACTGATATGCCTGATCTTACCCTTGAGGGCGATCTCTGTTGCTGTCGCATAATCGGTGTAGATCGTATTACTACTCCTACTACTCAGCGCACCCAAAGAGATTCGACAATTTTTTATAATCGCTGTTCGCATCAGTCCAAGGATCGGGCTTGTATGACCTAATGTTTCCAAGACATGAAGGTATCTTTCCACAGGACTTTCCTGAACCGCATTCAACATTTCCTGAGATCCTTCGGGGGATCCGTTTTGGTTTATCAATCGAACTTGAGGAAAAACAATCGCGTAAGACTTGTTTACATCTGCCTCAAACGCCTTTAAACAGGTAGTTATGTATTTATGATCAAACGTGTTATCATGCTGTGCGAAAATAAAAAATTCACTTCTGGCAAGTCCCACCAAATTAGAAAAACTGGCTGCAAGACCATGATTGTGAGTAGTTCTGGTATAATAGATTCTATCATCGTTATCCGCATAGCCGCAGCAAATCTCTTCGGTGTTATCTGTGGAGCAATTATCCGAAATTATAAGTTCAAAATCCTCAAAATCCTGCGCTAAAATTGATTTTATAGCCTGACTGAGTGCCTGCCCGCCATTATATACGGGCAACCCGATTGTCACCTTCGGAATTCGATCCTTTTTAAGAATAGTTGCCCCGACTTTCCGACCAGCATTATCGGGAGAAAACGGTCTAATGCCTGGCTTAAGCTGGCCGGACAGCCCCTCACGATCTTCACTTGCTGCAACGGGGGGATCTACTGTCTCTGAAGCAGTTTCAGAACTTTTATTCGAATCAGTTGCGCCTAACTTTTCACAGATATTCTTACACAATAATTTGAAAAGCTGTCCTTTTCTGGTTTTATTCTGGTTTTCTGCGATAAGTCCATAGCCCTGCATTATTGTTTTGTTAGAATCAATCTTCTTTATCTGCCCGGATAGTTCCCGTGCAAAGACAACCGATGTCAGATCCCAAAAAAAGTTTTCCATATTCTTATCTAAAAGGAAATCCGCCAAAATAACAGCCTCTCCAGTTGGAATTTCCTGATAGCTTTTAACCGTCTCCAGGTATTGACTGGCCACACCCTCAAACATGTCATCTAACTCACCATTCGGTGCTTTGCGACTGACAATTTTCTCCTTAAAATAAAACAGGAAATATGAGAGAACCATTTTATGATTTTCAACCGGAATTCGATTCAGATTATTGAATAAATAATTGGCGACCGGTTCGATGCATTCAAAAGCATCTTTGTTCTCAAGGGCTTCAAATAATTGCTTTTGAAATGAATGCGTGTCGATCATTTCTTCTTTATATTGCTCCCACAATGCCAAAAACGCATCCAACTGGTTCAAAGAGATCAGACCCGACATCAACCAGAAACTCACCGACAGTTCAGCCTTTTTTGATGCGGTAAATATAAATCTTGTTCCGGCCTTCAAAGGATCTTTTCGAAATCCGTCAATTACCCTTAAGTAATTTTTTCCGCCTTCAACTGATACACTTGGCTTGCCTGAAAAATAACCGATGGCAGCCAAATCGTAATATAAATCAGGTTCATCCGGCAGCACTTCCAGACCTTTGCGGACAAAAGACTGTGCCAGCTCATAATGACCGGATTTCAGGTATGTACTGGCAAGACCATGGTAAAGAGAATAATAAAAAGAGGCTTCTGTTAAATTAATATTTTTTTCTTTTATAAGCCCAAGGCATTTTTCTGCATATTCAACGGCTTTTTTCTTTTCGTTCATTTCGGAATGAACCTGGTACAAATAAAAATATGCATCATGATCCTGTGGGTCTTCTTCAATCCGTTTGAAAAGCAGACCGCTGGTGCGTTTGTATTTCGCCTGCATCTGGGCGTCAGACAAGGCATATCCATAATGGAAGAACTGGATATCGCTATGCCCGACCTTGCCGGAATATTGTGGCCGGTTATGAACAATCCCAGTAAAATGTACCCCCACATGGTTCCTGAAGATCCTTAGCATTTCCGTTTCTGAAACGGTTTCTCCTTTTTTATTTTTATCCAGCATTTTAATCAGGAAACAATGCAGGTTCTTAGGTGCATTGGCAAACATTTTTTTAAGAACATTTTTTTTCAATTGATAGCCGTTGAGTTCCTCGTCGGCGTCAATCTGGATGATCCAGTCGCCAGTGGCATATCCAAGGGATTGGTTGCGATGTTTGCTGAAATTATTTTCCCAGGGATGGTGGTAAATCTTTGCACCGAACGATTCGGCGATTTCAATGGTTTTATCTGTGGATCCCGTATCAACGATGATCAACTCATCAATAAGGTGCTTGATGCTGTTAAGGCATCTTGGGAGCATTTCTTCTTCGTTTTTTACGATCATGCAAGCAGAAATTCTTATTTTTTTCGTAACTTTTTTCATAGTCTTGGCTTTCAAAGCTTAGTCATTTTTCGGGCAATATGCTTATGAACAAATCCCGGTGGAAATTAAATGGAATAAATATTTCATAACAAGAATGATTATAAAACACAAGCTTGTCATTTAAGGCTATAATGATCAACTGTGCCTATCTGGCTTGATGTGATCATGGGAATCGACAGGCTGTTACGAAATAGATAATTTTTTTAAGTTCAAGGCGGAAAATCAATTTGACCGCAGGCATACATGCAGTATCCCAAGGATCAAATTTATTTTTCAACGACATATATCACCATTATTTTTTACAAAGGCTTGGCATGGAGGATATTATAGTGCATAATTTTCAAGTTTGACATGTGGTTATTCAAACAAGACGTATGATAACTAAAAAGGAGACGATTCATGGGATCTATTACTCTTGGCGGAAACCCGGTAACTTTGGCTGGTGATTTTCCCCAGACCGGTGAAAAGGCAAAAGATTTTACTCTTGTGGGACAGGATTTGTCAGACATCAAACTATCGGATTTTGCTGGTAAACAGGTGGTGCTCAACATTTTTCCAAGCCTTGACACCCCTGTTTGTGCAACAGCCATTCGCAAATTTAATGAAACAGCCGGTACCAGGCAGAATACGGTTGTGCTCTGTATCTCAGAGGATCTGCCCTTTGCCCAAAAACGGTTCTGCGCTGCCGAAGGCATTGAGAATGTTGTCACAGCATCTGCCTTCCGTAATCCGCAGTTTTCCCTTGACTATGGTGTGTTTATACAGGACGGACCACTGGCCGGTCTCACGGCCCGGGCCGTTGTTGTTCTCAATGCTTCCGGCGAGGTGATCTATACCCAGCTTGTGCCGGAGATCAAAGAAGAGCCTGATTATGATGCTGCGTTGGCCGCATTGTCATAACCAGTAAGTAAAAAAAAATGCCCATTCGGTAAAAGCCTGTCGGCAGAAAAGATTATTTCCGGATGGGTGTTGCTAAATAATTCAGAGCTTGTTTGGTAATTAGGGGATCGAAGCGAAATCTCATGAAAATGAGAACCAATTTTTACAAATTTTCTGTTAATAGCCGGACTATTCGCATAGGACTATTCGCATAAAATTTGGGAGAATTGGGGCCTTTTTCATGGGATTGCAGCCGATTCATCAATTACCAAACAAGCTCTCAGGGAGATTGGTATGATCAGATTTTTAAAGTGGGGCATCATTACGATAGGCATTCTCGCCGGTCTGATTATCGGAGCGGCTGTACTAATCACCATGTTTGTGGATGTCAGAACGTATCTGCCGGACATTGAAGCTATGGTGACCCGGCAAACCGGACGCAGTTTTTCCATGGGTGACGATATTAAATTATCCCTTTTTCCCTGGGCCGGGATTCATGTGTCTGACTTAACCCTTGGCAATGCTGAAGGGTTTGATAAAAAGTCCATGATCACGGTTAAACGCTTTGAAGCCCGGATAAAGGTCCTGCCCCTTTTTTCCAAACAGATTCAGGTGGAAAAATTCATTGTGGATTCTCCCCGTGTTGTATTGGTTAAAAATAAGGCAGGTCAGGGGAATTGGGAAAATATAGGATCTTCGGATATTGGCAGTTCGGAGCAGGGTGATCAGGCCCAATCCACGCCCCTCAAGCAGGACTCTGCTGAAAAAACGCAAACAAACGGTACAGACCTTCCCATTGAATCATTGATCGTTGAGCAGTTTGCCGTTATCAACGGGTTCCTCTCCTATACCGATCAGGGCAGCGGCCTGTCTAAAAATATATCAGACCTTAATTTAGATCTGTCCGGCATCAGCTTTGATAAAGCCATTGACATCACCTTGGGTGCCAAAGTGGATGGAAAACCCATATCTTTGACTGGAACAGCCGGGCCTGTGGGGAAAAATCCCGGTACCACGGATATTGATTTTGATCTTATGGTCAACGTGTTGGATCAACTGGCACTTTCCCTCAAAGGCCGGCTGATTAAACCCATGACCGAACAAACCGTTGATCTGGCTGTTGATCTGGCTCCATTTTCGCCCAAAAAGCTGTTTGCCGCTCTGGATCAGCCTTTTCCCATTGAAACCAGTGATGCCTCGGCCCTGGATACGCTCTCCCTGAAGGCTGTTGTCAAAGGGTCAGCTAAGGCTGTGAGTGTATCAGACGGGGTATTGGTGCTGGATGATTCTACCGTGAATTTTAGTGCCCAGGCCCAGGCATTTGAAAAACCGGACCTTACATTGATTCTTTCCCTGGATAAGATAGATGTGGACCGTTATCTGCCTTTGGCAAGGGAAAATGACCCAGGCCGGACGGAGCAGGCCAAGGCCGAGCCTACGGCCATGGATACCAGTCGTCAGGCCAGCAAAAAACCCAGTAACATCAATTATGGGCCTTTGCGCAGGATGGTACTGGATGCAAAGGTGGATATTGGCAGTCTTAAAGTTTCGGGGTTAAGTATGGCCCATATTACAGCTGCTCTGGCAGGCAAAAGCGGTATGTTTACCCTGGATCCTTTTTCCATGGATCTGTACCAGGGAAAGGTTGGGGCAAAGGCCAGGATTGATGTGCGTAAAAAGACCCCGGCAACGAACCTAGATCTGACAACCAGCGGTGTTCAGGCAGGTCCTGTCATCCGGGACAGTATTGGTAAGGATATTATTGAAGGGGCACTGGCCTCGGATATTTCCCTTTCCATGACCGGCGATACCCCGGATATGATTAAAAAGACCCTGGCCGGCAAAGGAGAGCTTGAATTTATTGATGGTGCTATTGTGGGTATTGATATTCCCGGGACCATCCGTAATGCCAAGGCGGGCATTGGTTTAGGCCAGCCGTCCACCACGGAAAAGCCGAGAACCGATTTTGCCGAACTTAAAATCCCATATACAGCTGCCAAGGGCGTTGTAAAAATTCCGGAGGCCTCCCTTGTCTCCCCCTTGTTAAGGCTTGTTGCCAACGGACAGACCCATTTGATAAAAGAAACTCTGGATTTCAGGATTGAGCCGAAACTGGTGGCCACGCTCAAGGGGCAGGGGGATACCAAGGACCGCTCAGGGATCTTGATTCCCCTTGTGATAACCGGCAGCTGGAAAAATCCAAAGATACGGCCGGATCTTGAAGCCATATTAAAAAATAAGCTGCCCGGCACTGATGAGCTCAAACAACTCATTCACGGTGACGGATTAAACTCTGATAAGAAAATGGACGTTGAAGATGCAGCCAAGGGGTTGATAAAAGGTTTATTTAATTAATTTATTATTAGGAGAAGCGTTTAAAATGTATAAAAAAAGAATCAGCGTTTTGGCAGTCGTGATTGTTTTTGCCTTTGTTTTTGGGGGGCAGGTACCTGTTCTGGCCGAAAATTCCCTGCTGAACCAGGGCTCTTCATTGCTTAAATCCTTACACAACAGCAGTAACAATTCTGACAGTTCCGCTTCAAAGGTCGGCAGCCTGACCAACACCGAGATTATTTCCGGCCTTAAGGAGGCGCTTGCCACAGGAGCCGGAACGGTTGTCAGTCAGTTGGGTGCTGAAAACGGGTTTAATGGTGATTCCAGCATTCATATCCCTTTGCCTGGCTATCTCTCCCAGGTGCAAAGCGTCATGGATAAGTTTGGGCTGGGGTCCTATGGAAAGGATCTGGAACTGAAACTGAACCGGGCTGCCGAGGTAGCCACCCCCAAGGCCAAGACCTTGTTTGTCAATGCCATTTCACAAATGTCCATTGAAGATGCCAACAGCATCCTTAATGGGGCGGATGATGCGGCCACCCAATATTTTAAGGAAAAAACGTCCGGCGATCTCACCGAGGCTTTTACCCCGGTGGTGGTGGAGACTCTGGAAGAGGTCGGAGCAGTGAAATCCTATGATCAGATGATGGAAAAATATAAATCCCTGCCCTTGGTTCCCGATGTAAAGGGTAATCTGGCAGACTATGCTGTTGAACAGTCTTTGGCAGGTATTTTTTACTATCTGGCAAAGGAAGAAAAGGCTATCCGGGAAAATCCGGCAAAGCGGACCACTGCCCTGTTAAAAAAATTATTTAACTGATGTTTGCGCCCCAATATACCCATCTGCGGGTTGATGGAAAAAACGGGGCGCTATTCGGTGGGTTTTAAATTTCCGTGCTCTCAAGTTGAGGTTGCAGATTTTAGCTCAAACTGTTTTTAAGAAAGGTACGCATCTATGGTTGAAGTTGGATTTTTCGGTGCAGCAGGAGAGGTGACCGGATCCATGCATATGCTGGATACAGGTGTTGATAAAATTTTATTGGATTGCGGCATGTTCCAGGGCCCAAGACAAGAGAGCCGGCAGAAAAATCAGAATTTTCCAATAAACCGGTCTGAAATCACAACGATGATCCTTTCCCACGCCCATATCGATCACTCGGGCCGGATTCCTTTGTTAACCAAAAACGGCTTTTCCGGCCGCATTGTCACCACCCGCCCGACCAAGGACGCTTTGGATTACATGCTGTTGGATTCAGGGCATATCCAGGAATCTGATGCCCAGTACGTTAACTATAAATCCCTGCGTAGGTTTCTATATCAGCTTGAGCAGTCCAAAACGAAAAAGCAGATTTCCAACAAGGAAAAATCCATGATCACAAAGCTGCTGAAAAAAGGCCGCCATGAGCTGGATGTAGATGCCATTACCGCATGTCACAAAGAGTACGGTCTTGACATGGTGACACCGCTGTATACCCAGCAGGATGCGTTGAACTCCCTTTCCTTTATTGACGGATACCCGTTTGGCTCAGAAGTGACCGTTGGAAAGGGAATCACTGTCAAATTTTACGTGGCCGGCCATATCCTGGGGTCTGCTTTCTCTTTGATTACGATAAACCGCGAGCACGGCGGAAAACCCCTTAAAATACTTTTTACCGGTGATGTTGGCCGGTTTGACAAACCCATTTTAAAAGACCCCACCCTGGAATTTGATGAAGTGGACAGGGATATTGATCTGATGATCATTGAAAGCACCTATGGGGACCGTGAGCATCCCCCGGTGGCGGATCTTGCTGACAGCCTGAAACAGACCCTGAACCGGACAATTGAGCGGGGTGGCGCACTTTTGATTCCTTCTTTCGCCTATGGCAGGACCCAGGAGCTTATTTACATCCTTCACCAGTTGTATGATTCCGGTGCTGTGCCACAGATACCTGTTTATGTGGATAGCCCTCTGGCATCAAATATCACAAAAGTCTTTGGGGAACATCCTGAAACCTATGATACGGAAACCCATAAAATATTCCTGGAAAAGGGTATCAACCCCTTTTATTTCAAAAATATCAAATTTATTGAGTCAGTGGAGGAATCCATGCGCATCACCCAGGACGAGACTCCGCATATTGTGATCTCGGCTTCAGGCATGTGCGAGGCGGGCCGGATTCTTCACCACCTGCGGTATAAAATCCATAATCCCAAACATACCATTCTTATCGTGGGGTATATGGCTCAGCACACCCTGGGCCGGCGTATTGTAGAATTAGGGGGGCAGGAAAATTCCAAAGCAGACAAAGCACCGGAAGTCAAAATTTTGGGAAAGGGCTATCCATTGAGAGCCCATGTGGAAAAAATCGGCGGATTTTCCGCTCATGCAGACCGGCATGAACTGATGAAGGTGGTTGACGGATCCAATCTCCGGGTGAAAAAGATTGCTGTTGTTCATGGTGAAGCTGATCAGAGCGCAGCATTTGCCCGGCGCCTCAACGAAAAAGGATATAGTACCTTTGTTCCCAAACATGGAGACCAGTTTAAATTGCTGTGATCATGGGCCTTATCTTTTTCTAAAGGCCAGGCGTTCGCTGATTTTTGCAGCCTTTTCATTCTCCACAAAGGCCAGGATCTGGGAGGCGGACACTTCGCGCATTCTTAAAAATATTTCATGGGCAACAGAAAGTTCCATTTTATTGACAATCTCCGCAGCCGCTTTGGGTTTCATGCTGGCATACATTTTCACCAAACGATTCATTTTTGCCTCAAAGGCGGCAGCTTCTTCCCGTTCTTTTGCGGTTTTCTTCTTTTCAAGCCGGGTCATATCCGCTTCTATCTGTTTTTTCAGGGCGATCAGCGACGCTAATTTTTCATCAATCTGGGCCTCATAGGTCTCCAGTTCCTTTTTTTCCCTGGCAAGTTTTTCACTGGCCTCGGCCACGGTTTTTTTCTTCTCTTCAAGGCCCTGGAGAACCACTTTGGCAGGGTCGGGGCATTCCGGGCATTCCGGACAGGGTGCAGGCTCTCCTTCTTTTTTTTCACCTTCAGCAGGTGTTTTTTTCTGTTTCGCTTCTTTTGTCTGGTCATCCTCATCTTCTGCCAAAACCTGTGCCGGTTGCCCCCAATGTATGTATGAAACACCAACAAAGGCTGCGGTTACCAGAATCAGACTGATTAAAAAACCCACGATCCAGCGCTTAAATGTGTTCATTGTTCACCTCCCTGGCCGTTTTCAAAGATGCAATTTCATCCAGGCTCTTCTGCTCTTCCTGAATCATTTTATGGGTATATTTCCGGGCCTGTGTTTCTCGCAGCCGCTCCAGTGATTTTTTGTCAATGGTTCTTTGTTTGAGCTCATTCCGCTTTTGTTCCAGAATTTTTTCAAGTTCGGTTTTTTTGTTACGTTCAAGTATGATCGTCTGATCAAGCGAGGTTATAAATTGTCTGTACCGGCTGAAGTGGCCTGCCCCCATCCCTTTTTCCACCAGGGCGTCAAGCTGGTCAGCCGCCGATATTTTGTCTTTTTCCAACGCTGTGATACGCGCTTCACAGGTCAAAAGATCGGCCACAGCTTTGGCCATTTCCTGCCTGGCTATCTGTTCAAGATGGCGTTTGTACTTTAAGAGGCTTTGCAGCCTGAACTGAAATTTTTTCATAAATTAGGCTGGCTTCTTTTTAGGTTCAGCCGGTGCGCCTTTGATTCCCAGTGCCCTTTTCAGGCCGGCTACACTGGCCTGCATATCCATTTTTTTGTCAATACGCTGGCGCAGCATTCGGTTAATGCCGGGCATCAATTTTTTGGCCTGGTCCACATCAGGGTTTGATCCGTCCACATAAGCACCGATGGTGATCATGTCCTCTGCATTTCGATATGCGGCCATGATATTGATGGCTTTGTCCCGCATCTCTATGTGGTCGGGGTTGGCAACATCCCGCATGACCCTGGAAACACTGGCCATGACGTCAATGGCCGGATAGTGTCCACGATTGGCAAGATCCCTGGACAGGACAATATGCCCGTCCGTGATGGAACGTACCGTATCCCCCACCGGGTCGTTCATATCATCCCCTTCCACCAGAACCGTATAAATTCCGGTGATTGAACCACCGCTTTCAAGGACGCCGGGACGCTCAAGAAGGATGGGAATCTGAACAAAAAATGAGGGGGTATACCCCCTGGTGGTGGGTGGCTCACCCGCAGCCAACCCAACATCCCTAGAGGACATGGCAAACCGGGTAATGGAATCCAGCATGAGCAGCACATCCTTTCCCTGATCCCTGAAATATTCGGCAATGGTGGTGGCCAGATAGGCACCTCGCATACGGGTCAACGGCGGAGAATCCGATGTGGCGGCCACAAGAACGGCACGCTTAAGTCCCTCTTCTCCCAGTGTCTCCTCCACAAAATCCTTGACTTCCCGGCCCCGCTCCCCAATAAGTCCGATCACGACCACATCCGCGTTGGTATGTTTGGTCATCATGCCCATGAGTACACTTTTTCCCACACCGGAGCCGGCCATAATGGCCACCCGCTGCCCCCGGCCCAGGGGAATCATGGAATTAATGGCCCCGATGCCGACATCAAGGGGCGTTTTGATCATTTTTCGTTCCAGGGGCCCCAGGGGTTTTCCATATAAATAATAGGCGGTGGAACCAGAAATTGGTCCCTTATTGTCAATGGGGTTTCCCATCCCGTCCAGTACACGCCCAAGCATGTCATCGCCCACCGGCACCATGGGGGAAGCGGAGACCGGCAGAATCCGGCTTCCCATACTGATCCCCCTGATATCACCAAAGGGCATGAACAACGCTTTTTCCTGCCGGAATCCCACCACTTCAGCCATCACGTCCATGCCCTGGTCATTGATAATGCGGCACACACCGCCCACACCAAGGCCTAAACTGTCCCCTTCTGCAATCAGCCCGATCACCTGGGACACCCGGCCTTCGGGCGTCACGGTTCTGACCTTTTCCACGGCATCGGCATAAACGCTGAAATCCACTTTTTTTAAAAGTTCGTCCATCACACCCCCGCCTGGATCATGGCATCATAAATCGCCTTAAGTTTGGATTCGGGATCTGTGACAATGGTGGCACCAGCACTTTCAATACGGCATCCCCCTTTGGGAATCATGGCGTCGGTATTCACTGTAATATGCGCCAAGGAGCGCACAGACTCAAAAAAGCTTTCCTTAACCATCTCCACATATTCATAATCATCTTCGGCCACACTCAGGGTAATTTCCTCCGGGGAGGCAAGCTGGGACAGAGCATCCAGGATTGTGTGCTTGATCACCGTATCGTCCGAGTCCAGTTTGGCCATCACCACTTTTCCGGCAATCTGGCAGACAAGGTCTACCAACTGAGTTTCATATCGCGCCAGCATCCCTTCCAGCATCTGGTCTGCGGTCCCCAGTGCCTGCCGGAAAGGATCCAGAACCTGGACCATTTCCTGCACAATCTCCTGTTTCCCCGCATCACGTCCCTCTTCCAGCCCCTTTTCAAAACCTTGGGCCTGGCCTTTGGCAAATCCGTCGGTCTCCCCTTGTTTAAATCCCTGTTCCCGGCCTTTTTCCAGACCCTCTTCATACCCCTTGGCATGGCCGTCTTCCTGCCCTTTTTCAAGCCCCTGGGCCATACCTTGCTCATAGCCTGCGGCAAACCCCTGCTCTTCCGGCGTGGGTTCCTCTTCCGGTTCTTCCGTATCCCGGACCTCTTTTAACGAATCGGGATCATTCAATTTTTTACCGGATTCACCCGTATCCACATCCGCGCCCTGGATTAAAGGTTCGAACATCCCCTTTTTAAGGGGTTTTGTAACATTATGAACGGCCTCAAATCCGCCTTCCTCCCTTTCAACTTCCAGGGGATCAAACAAAAGCTTAAACCGCTGAAAATCAGGCTCAGTATCCGGCCTTTTAAGGGACACCTCTTCATCAAAATTGTCAAAGGCTGTGACATCAATGGCTTTGAATTCATCATCTTGTGATAAAAAGGTCCCTGCTTTATGTTCTTCTTGGTCAGACAAGGATATCATCCTTTCCTTTACCCAGGGTTATGGTACCGTCGGCCTCAAGCTCCTTGGCTGCCCTGACCACGGCTTGCTGGGCTTCTTCAACCTCTGCCAGGCGGACAGGACCCATGGCATCCAGATCGTCCTTGAGCATTTCACCAGCCCGCTGGGACAGGTTGGTAAAGATCTTGGACTTCATATCTTCGGTGGCGGTTTTCAATGCGTAGGTGAGCTGCTGGCCTTCCACCCTCTTGAGAATTTCCCTCATGGCCGTATCATCCACATTGGCCAAATCCTCAAATACAAACATGAGTTTGCGGATCTCATTGGCCATTTCCGCATCATCTTCCTCAACATATTCCATAATAGAATCTTCGGTGGATTTATCCACGCCATTGATGATATCCACCAGCACTTCCAGGCCCCCTGCCTTACCGCCCGGACCCACGGCACCGCTGAGTTCATATTCCAAAGCTTTGTCCACATCCCGGACAACATCCTCGGAAATCTGGCCTAACCGCGCGATTCTCATGCAAATATCGCCCTTAAGTTTATCCGGCAGATTCATCATAATTTCCGAGGAAATTTCTGCAGGCATATGGGCCAGGATCATGGCGATGGTCTGGGGGTGTTCACCTTCAATATATGCCGACAAGGTGCCTGTATTCACATTCCGGCTCCATATAAAAGGTTTGTCCTGTTTCTTTTTTTCCAGATCTTTCAGAATGGCTTTGGCTTCCTGATCCCTGAGCGTCTTGCTTACCACACGCTTAATAAAGGCGTCCCCTTCAACGATCATCTTGGACTCTCCTTCATATTTGACATTGAAATCAGCGCACACCACCTTGAGCATATCTGGTGTAATCTGATGGACCTTGGACATTTCAAAGGCAATTTCACCGATTTCCTGTTCTCTCATTCTTGAAAATACCTGGGTTGCATACTCTTCTCCCATGTACATCAGAAATATTGCCGCTTTTTGACACCCGTTTAGATTTTCAGGATCAATTGCGTTTGACATGGCACTAGGCCTCCTGTTCTTCTTTTACTTCTTCGAGCCATCCCTTGATGATATTCACGGTTTTAAACAGGTCTTTTTCCGCATAATAATGGGCTTTTTCCTGATCACTCATATTGCTCAGGTATGCGGTCCGTTCAACAGCAGTCATTTTCTGGATAAAATCTTCTTTTTGATCTTCGGTCATCATGTCAAAGAATTCACGCTGCTGCTCGGCATCCATCTCAACAAAGGATGGTTCTTTATCTTCTGCCTCAATCTGGGCAAGTTCTTCCGGTGAAGGCAAGGCTTCCTGTTCCACCGTAACCTTGATGTCGCGAACCGTTTTTATGATAGGCCGGATGATAAACAGGAACAATACAAAGACCAGCAGTAAATTGGCAATCAGACGCCCGTATTCCTTCTGGATCATGCGCCAGCCAGTAAGTTTTTCCTGGGTTGTCTCCATGTCACCGATGGAAGCAAAGGGAAAACACTCCATGGAGATCTGGTCGTTGCGCTCCTCATTAAATCCCATGGCTCTGCTTACAATACTTTGAAACTGCTGCATCTCCTCGGCAGATCTGGGCATATACACCTGTTTGGTGTTGCCGTTGTCATCTGTTTGAAGCTCATATTTACCGTCAATCACAGCTGCAACTGAAAGCCTTGTGAGTTCAGCCATGGGTTTCTGGGTTTCCCTGACCCGCCGGCTGATTTCGTAATTGACCGTATCATCACTTTTATTAACCTGCTCCTGATTTTTACTACCGGTTTGCTCTTCATCAGTGATGGGGTTGACCGATGAAGGGATACCGATCTGTTCATCAAGCTGGACCACCCTTTCAGCTCTGTTTTTCCGGCTGCGTATAAATTCCCCGCCTCGTTCAAAGGGATCATAAATTTCTTCATTCATATTATTTTTGGAAAAATCCATTTCCGAAGTTACCCGGACAATGGCCTTATCCGCACCCACAATGCGTTCAAGCATGGTCTGGATTCTGCGTGTCAGGTTCTCTTCATATCGCACTTTATACTGATACTGGGCATCGGCAAGGCTTTCTGCATCAATCTGGGCCTGTTCTTCTTCGGATTTTCCCTCAAATAGAATCCGGCCGGCAGTATCCACAATGGTAACCAGTTCAGGGGTCAAATCCTGGACCGAAGAGGCCACCAGATGTGCAATGGCAGCCACTTCCTCTTTTTTGAGATCTGCGATCAGCTCCAGCAAAATGGATGCAGACGGCTGTTTGGTCTCCTCCACAAAAACCGACTCTTTGGGCAGCACAATCATAACCTTGGCATTTTTAACCGCCTCAAATGCACCAATGGTGCGTGCCAGTTCCCCCTGAAGCGCCCGCTTCTTATTAATTTTCTGAACAAACTCGGTGGTGCCGAACTCGCTTTTATCAAAAATCTCGTATCCAACCCCACTGCCTTTGGGGATTCCTTCCTTGGCCATGGTCAGCCGGACATCGTACACCATGGCGTCCGGTACCAAAATGGTGGTCCCGTCACCGGTAAGGTGATAGGGGGTATTGGAAGATTTTAATAATTCCACGACAGCGGCGGCATCTTCCCGGCTCAACTCTGAATATGCAGCCCTATAAGCGGGTTTGTTGGCCCATACAAACATGGTGGTAAATCCTGCCACCAATACCAGGGCCACTCCGACAAGGAGGATCTTACGAACCATGCTCATCTCTTTGAACATGGTAATGATTTTTTCAATGACCGGGTTCATTTGACGTTTTCATCCTCCAGTTTCTATACTTGCATACGCATCACTTCGCTATAGGCACTCATGGCCTTGTTCCGGACCTGCGCCAGCACTTTAAGGGAGGTGGAGGCACGGCTTAGCGCCATCATGCCCTCATGGATACCAAGCCTGTCTTCAATGACAGCCTCAACAGAATCATCCGCCACATGCTGATTATTGTTCACTTCCAGGACGGCTGATTCCAGACGTTCCATGAATTCGGGACGCCGTTTAGCGACCCGGTCCGCCACCGGTTCCCTGTACAGGGACAGTTTGCCTGGGGGGATTGTATTTATCTTATCCATTTATTCTTTCCTTTCGCGAAATGGACCTATGTTTATGTCGGCCATTTTTCGCAGGGCACTTCCCAGGAAACATCATTTACCTATTTCAAGGGCTTTGGAGACCATATCCTTTGTGGTGGAAAGTGCTGTAACACTGGCCTCATAGCTTCGACGGGCCACCATCATGTCTGCAATCTCTGTTAAATGGTCCACATTGGGCATCTTCACATACCCTGTGTCAGGATCTGCGTGGGGATGGGCCGGGTTGTATACCATGTGGAACGCTTCCTGGGATCTGACAATCTGATCCACCCTGACACCCGTCCCCTTATCCGGGGGGGGCGCGTCCTCAAATTCAATGGCAGACAATTCAATCCGGCCCGACTGCGACTTTTTGATCTTCTGCTGGACCACGCTTTCAAAGGTGTCGATATCATCACCTTTGAAGACCACCATTTTTCGTCTATAGGGTTGGCCGTCTTCGCCTCTGGTGGTATCCACGTTAGCCAGGTTTTCAGCAATGACATTGAGTTTCATACGATTGGCCGCCAGGGCCGTGCCGCTGATTTTTGCCGCTGTCATTAAATCCATGGATTATTGCCCTCCTTCATCAATAGCATAGTTGAGTATGGTCATCTTACGCAGCAGCATCTCGGCCGTGGATCTGAATTTCACATTGTTCTCCATCAGATTCATCATCTGGGTATCAATGTTCACCGAATCCAGGTGATAGATATCCAAATCCTGGCTGTCCATACTGTGAATTCCATGGGCTGACCCTTTGCTGTCACCGGGTAGATGTTTTTCATGGGTTTTGTCAAGACCATCAGGTTCCGGTTCAGTCATGGCCCGTTTGAGGGCACTTTGAAAATCTATATCGCCAGGTGTATATCCAATGGTGTCGATGTTGGCGATATTGCTTGCTATCAGGGTATGACGCCGGGTTGAGATGTCCATACTTTTTGCGATCATCTCGTGGGTCTTCCCGAAGATTCTTGAATCCGCCATTTTAACCTCCGTTTTTTTATTGACGTTCCGGGTCAGCCACAGGTGGCATCTCCCGTTTGAGATCCGGGCAAACGTGCCAGATACCAAAATATATAAACGGAGATGCAAATTACATGCCTTAAACCGATTCTTTGTATTCGTTCAGTTTATTACGAAGGGTTCTAACGCTGATTCCCAGAATCTTTGCGGCATGGGTCCGGTTTCCTTGGGTCTGGTCCAGTGTCCTGAAAATCATTTTTTGTTCCATCTCCTTCAGGGATCCTGCGGAAAAGTCCTCATCCCCAGCAGATGTTATGCCTGTGTCATCATCGGAAAGGATGATGTCTGCGCCATTATCCATGAGCAGATCAGAAGGGGTGATCATGCCGGTCTCGGTAAGAAGGACAGCACGATGAATTATATTTTCAAGTTCCCGGATATTACCGGGAAAGCCATGTTTATGGAGCACGGAAAGTGCCTGATCCGTCAATCCTTTGACAGACCTTGCGTCAATCCGGCAGTATTTTTTTATAAAAAAATCGCACAGGGGCCGAATGTCCCGGCTGCGCTCCCGCAGGGGGGGGATAATTAGCGGAATCGTATTAAGCCGGTAAAACAGATCCTCTCTGAACTCCTGATTCTCCACAGCAGCCCTGGCATCCCGGTTGGTGGTGGCGATCACCCGGACATCCACATCCACGGGCTGGGTTCCCCCCACCCGGTCCACCACCTTTTCCTGGAGTACCCGCAGTAGCTTGGATTGAAGATGAAACTGCATCTCCGTGATTTCGTCCAGAAACAGGGTGCCTTTATCAGCCAGTTCAAACTTACCGGCTTTTCTGGCCAATGCGCCGGTGAACGCCCCTTTTTCATGGCCAAACAATTCGCTTTCCAGAAGGTTTTCAGGCAGAGCTGCGCAGTTGATGGCGATAAATGGCTGATGCCGGCGGTTACTTTTTTCATGTACAAACCTTGCAAGCAACTCTTTGCCGGTACCACTTTCCCCCTGGATGAGTACCGATGCTGACGAATCCGCTACCCGGGCAGCAAGTTTGAGCAGGTGCTCCATTCTGGGATCTTTAGTAATGATTTGAACCGTTTTATGCTTAATCGCTTTTTTCTTTTCAGCACCCTGGTCCTTAGGTAATGGGGCAATGGCTGTGGCCAAAGATTTTTTCACGCTGAGTTCAAGCTGTTTTGGGTCAACCGGTTTGATCAGATAATCCATGGCGCCATGCTGTATCAGGTTGACGGCATAATCCATCACAGGGTCCTGGGTGAGGATAATGGTCTTCGGTACCCCGGTCTCTAAATCCGTGGCCTGTTTAAGGAAATCCAACGCTGAGAATCCCGGTGTCCCATCGTCGGCCACAACCACCGAAGGTTTTTGGGAAACCAGGTGACTGAGCGCATCCGAACCTTCGGGTACGGCATCAATCAGAAAACCCATGCCCTCAAACAGCTGGGTATAGGTCATTCGTTCTTTGGGGTTTTCAATGATGAGAAATAATCGTTGTCCAGGCACGTTGCCCACGACTCCTTATGAACTTATTATTTTTTCCGCCAGTCCCATCGTGCTCAGGCGCTGCTGGGCGAGCCGGGCCCAGACCGAGTCGTAGGACTGGGCCACCTGTTCAAAGGTTTTTTTCGCCTTATCCAGCACATTGCCTTTCTGGTAAGCGTCACCCAGCAGAAAACCAATATTTGATTTGGCCCGGTCTCCTTGTGAAAAATCAAAAGCTTTGGCAAAGGCATTGGCCGCCTGGGCATAGGATTTCATTTCCAGGTAAGTTGAACCCAAGGTTTTGTAAGCGCCTGCAAGTATCTCGTAATTCTCGCCTGGAGATGCGGCGAACGCTTTCACCGCACGGGCCTGGAGTTCGGATACCGCCTTCAGGTCTGATTTTTTCTGGTAAACACCGGCGTGAAGCATGAGTATCCGTCCCTTATCCAAAGCATTTTTCCCCGCCTTATATGCTGAAACAAAGGCATGATTCGCCTTTGAGAGACGGCCCTTTTCCAGATGAATCTGTCCGATCCGGGTCAGGCCCTCTACACGATTTTTATCCTTTGGGAATCGTTTTACAAAGGCGTTCAATAATTTTAAGGCATCGTCATCCCTGCCCGATTCATCCATGGCCTTGCCCAGGCCAAACAGCAGTAATGCCGGCCGCTCTGCCCGTTTATACAGTTTATAAGCGGTAATCAACTGATTAAATGCCTCTTCATACAAACCTGCCTGTAAATATGCATTGCCCACATAAAAAGGGATCCGTTTCCCCCCCATTTTTTTTAACCTGACCTGTTCTCTTTCATATCTCATCAAGATAGACGTATATTCATCTGCCTTCAACTGTTCTTTGAACAACGCCTCGTAAGCTTTCTGCATTAACTTAACCGCCTCGTAACGCAACCCCCTGGGATGGGTGGATAACAAATTTTCAATTTCCTGAATGCACTTATCATACTCACCGTTCTTCTGGTAAATTTCAGCCAGGCGCATCATGGCGATCCGGGCATAGGTATTTTCAGGAAACCGGGTCTTGATCATTTCGTAGATCTCAATTTTTTCAGCATCTGTCTTTAAATACCTGGCAATCCCAATGGAGGCATTGATATATCCCGGGGATTCCGGATATTTTTCCCGGACCAGTTCGTACAACTTGATCGCCTTTTCTTCCTGATTCTCCATGCCATAGGCATCGCCGGCCTTGCTTAAAGCCATGTCAGGTTCTTCAATGTCTGGAAACAGGTTTAACAGCCGGATATAATTTTCCCTGGCCCCTTTACTTAAGCCCAGCTCAAAATTAGCATCTGCAGTGTATTTGAGCAGATCAGCAGATTCATAAATCTTTTTTGCATCATTTTTTATCACATAATTAAGAACACTCAACGCGTCATAATACCGCAGGTTTTCAAACAAAGCCTTACCATAACCCAGCCCTGCATCTGATATATAGCCGTTGCTTAATTTTGACTCAAACACCTTTTTATATAGATTCAAGGCTTTATTAATATAGCCTCTGTCATTATAAATTTCGGCCAGATGATATTCCACCTCGGGCATACCCGAATAGTCTGGAAAATCCTTGCTGATGATATTAAAATATCCTTGGGCTGTTGCGCTGTTGTGCAAACGGGTATGGATCAATCCCATGGCAGCATAGGCAAAGGGAAGATAACTTGATTTAGGATAGGCGGCTATGGCATTTTGAAACATACTTTCAGCAGCCAAAAGTCCTGCCGGGTTATCGTTTTCAACACCCATAAAACTGACATAGGCCCTTAAATAGTAGACCTGCTCCAGGCAAAAGGGATTTTCTTCAAACAAATACTGCTCCAGAATGGCGCCGGCTTCTTTGTATAATTGTTTTTTAACCAGAAGCATTGCGTTTTTAACCGCATTGGCCTCGCAGTCCTGCAATGGGTCCTCCCCCCGGTACATATCACTGATGTCTCCTTTAAAACGGCTGGCCTGACGTTTTGGTGGCGTATAAATCGGTGGCGCTTTGATTTTTTCATTCACTTTGTTCAGGCTGGTATCCTTTTTTAAAACAGAATCTGTTGGCTGTGGTTTCGGGGCCGGTTTCGTTTGGGGGTGGGGAGCAGGCTTTTGCACTGCAAGTGCATTGGGGTCATCATCAAAGCATGGCTTTTCCCTGGATTCAATTGCCGGAATTATCGCCTGTTTTTCAGATTTGGAACCATCCGGGGGTGGGACTGTAGGGTTCTGAATAGCCGCCGGCTGGGGAGCAGGGACCGATTTGGGAACGGGAGGCCCAAGCGTCACGGCTTTATTTAAAACCACAGTCAATTGGTTATTGGCAGCATTGAAAGAGGACTTAATGTTTTTTTCATTGGCGTGTTTGCCCGTTACCATCAAGGCGATGACGTTGCCTTCAAGGGTTTCCACATGAGCGGATTCAAGATTCGGGCTATCCTTTCCACCAATGATAAGTCCTTTTGTAAGGCTTGCATTCTTAATGGCCACCAGGACTTCCCGTGCGCCGACACGGATAACTTTTACAGGGGCTTTCCCGGTCATCTGAACCGTCACTGAAAAGGGATTGTCCTTGACGTGAATTGCTTTGACAACCGGGTATCCGGCCATGGTTGCCCCTGCCGGAATGAACAGGCAGAAAAATGCAGTCCAGGCCGCCGATAAAACCTTCAGGTATGTGGGGCTTGATTCTTTCATGACATATTTTATCCGTTGGGTTGATGCTTAGACTCAATGATCCGGTTTTTGTTAATTTGCCCAACGTCGACGCTGGAAACAACGTTTAATCCTCAAAATATGCTGTATATTCTTCCGGAAAAAAATTGTTTCCGCCTTGAATTTGAACAAAATCCCTAAAAACTATATTATCGAGTTAAAGGACTAAAAAGCAAGTAATATGCCATGCCTGTAATTATTTACCAGATCAGTGGTATGGACCTAAATCCCATGGTCAGAAATTGCGATGAACGACTAAGAGCCTGTTTGATAATTGATGAATCGGCTGCAATCCCATGAAAATGGCTCCAATTCCCTAATTATCAAACAGGCTCTAAGAGGGTGTGGGGATTTCCGGCAGCAGGTGTCAAAAAACCGGCATCTCATCTTCCGGTTCAATATCCATTTTTTTTATTTTCTCAACCAGGGTGGTCCGGTTCATTTTCAACATTTGGGCCGCCTTGGCTTTCACCCATCCGGTTTCATTCAAGGCGTGGGTAATTAAAGCCTTCTGATATGCGTCTACGGCCTCATTAAAACCGATGTTATTCTGGAATACGCCGGCCACACAGACCGGGGTAAGATCTGTTCCGGCACCGGTCATACAGCCCGGCAGATCAGATATGCTGACCGTATCCTCTTCTACAAGGACTGACAATCGTTCCACCAAATTTTCCAGTTCCCGGATATTTCCAGGCCATTCATAGGTCTGAAGCACCTGTTTTACCGAATCGGGAAAGATCTTGGGCAGGTATTCGGTATTGCGCCGGGCAAAACCGAACTGGAAATGCTCAACCAAAGGCATGATATCTTCGGGGCGTTCCCTTAAGGGCAAAATATTGATGGGAATCACATTCAGGCGGTAATACAGGTCTTTCCTGAATTTATTATCCGCTATGGCGGCGGTCAAGTTTTTATTGGTAGCGGAAATGACCCTGATATCCACCGCTATGGTCTGTGAACCGCCCACCCGCTCGAACCGTCTTTCCTGCAAAGCGCGTAACAGTTTTACCTGGAGATCAGGACTCATATCACCGATTTCATCCAGAAAAATCGTACCCTTATCGGCAATTTCAAAACGTCCGGTCCTTGCCCGGTGGGCACCGGTAAATGCGCCTTTCTCATGGCCGAACAACTCACTTTCAAGAAGCTCGCTGGGAATGGCCCCGCAATTGATGACCACCATAGGACCGTCTTTTCTTGCTGAATTTTTGTGGATCGCCCGGGCAATAAGTTCCTTGCCTGTACCGCTTTCTCCTGTGATGAGCACCGATGAATCAGAGCCCGCAACTTTACGCACCCGGTCAAGCACGGCCATCAGTCCTTTACTTACGCCGGCAATGCCACTACGGTTAAAATTCGACATAGCTTTGGGTGGCGTATTAGCAGAACGTGTTATTTTTGGGGCTGTTGCTTGGGCCATGGGATCTGACTTATTTAAGGATCTTTTGGAGTTTGTCGGAAATAGCCTCTGCTGTAAACGGCTTGACCACGTAATTGGAGACACCGGCCTGTACGGCTTCTATGACGTTTTGTTTCTGGGCTTCTGCCGTGACCATCAGGAAAGGTGTTTTCTTATACTGAGTGTCGGCCCGTAACGTTTTCAACAGTTCAAGCCCCGTCATTTTGGGCATGTTCCAGTCGGAAATAATCAGATCAATCTTCTGGCTTTCAAGGACTTCCAACGCCGTTGTACCATCATCGGCCTCCACCAGATTTTTAAAACCAAGCTGTTTTAAAATATTCTTCAGAATACGGCGCATGGTCGCAAAATCGTCAACTATCAAAATCTTGATGGATGTGTCCATTGCCACATTTTCCTCCTTAATTGGATTGAAACCAACCTTCTATCTATCAAAACACACCTCAATTGTAAAACTGCCACTCTCGGTTTGAAAAGGGATCGCGATTTTAGGGCCGCCCCCATAGTGTCTGATGGTATGTTTTTTTCCAGTGATCACAGATGGTATGGTCGCCGTGAACACCTTTCCCATTTCATCAAGTTCCCGCCGGGCCTGTCCGGAAATCATATTTGTCAATTCCCCAACGGCATCGGCGATATCATGGTTGAGCGTGTCAATTTTTTCTCCGAACATGTTGGAAACAATCGCTAAAATGCATTTTTCTTCAAAGGTGACGGCAATGGTTCCCTGGGCGACCCCGGTCAGCCCTATAACCCCGGTAACATCACCCACGGCGACATTATCTTTCTTCAGGTAGGGTTTATCCGCTGTAACCGTAACAAAAGCCATTGTTTCCAGCACGTTAATGGTTGCATTGATGAATGGATTTATTAATGTAACATCCAATGTCCAACACCTCCGGTTCGCTTTAAATTTTACCCAATTTACTGCCGGGACAACTAATCATTACCTTCAATATTATACAAAACCAACGTTTTCAGATGGGTATATGTCTCAACCTCCATGGATTCGAACGCCACACCGAATCCGGCATCCGTATGTCTGACGATTCGTCCCTGAATGTTCAGCTCAAGATCGTCTATTCCGCCGGACAGATAAACAGTCACCCGGCACGCCGTATTTAAGGAGGGCCGCTTGTCTGTCTTGACAAACACGCCTCTTTGGCTCAAATCCTTTGAATTAGACACAAATTGAACGTTTTTTCCAGATTCATCAAGCATATGAGTTTCGATTTTGGTTGTAAAAGCCACCCTGGAATATTTTCGCCTATCGTCTTTGTCTGAAATACCCAATGCAATCTTACTCCACGCTGAAAGATCTAACTAATTCTGCTTACTCCATAATTTTTCAGGTCAGCCCATGGTCACAATTAAATCTGGCACAGATGTGCCGGGTTTTAAGTCGCCATCAAGGCACGCCAATGGAGGTATATTTGATATATGTGTCCGTTGGCGTAACGCCGAGGGCGGCTTTAAAGACAAGCAGATGGGTGATTTTATTTGGACCATAGGTCTTAGGGTAGCATATTTCATTTTCTGGCTCAAGCTATTAGAGCCTGTTTGATAATTGATGAATCGGCTGCAATCCCATAAAAATGGCTCCAATTCCCCCAAATTTTATGTCAATAGTCCGGCTATTAACAGAAAATTTGGGGGAATTGGTTCTCATTTTCATGAGATTTCGCTTCGATCCCCTAATTATCAAACAGGCTCTTAGCGCCTTCTCAATGGAAGGCGCTTAACAATCATCCGGGAGATCCTGATCTGCCACCTGTAGAAAAGAATCCACCACATCAGGATCAAACTGAGCGCCTGAATTTTTAAGTATTATTTCAAGCACAACATTCTTATCCATTTTCTTGCGGTAGGCCCTGTCCGAGGCCATGGCATCATAACAGTCGGCAACGGACAATATCCTTGCAAGTTTAGGAATCTGTTCTCCTTTAAGTCCGTCGGGATATCCCTTGCCGTCAAAACGTTCGTGATGATGCCGGATAATCTTTGCTTCCCTGTCCCACAACCCCAGTTTGCTTATAATATCAGCGCCGATGACCGGATGCTCTTTTATTTTTTCGTATTCATCTTCGGTCAGGCATCCCGGTTTTAAAAGGATTTCATCCCTGATCCCTATTTTACCGATATCATGAAGGCTGCCTGCCACATTAATTATCTCCAGTTCTTCTTTAGTACATTCCATTGCCTCGGCAATGATATGGGCGACTTTGGCCACTCTGGTGGAGTGTTTGCGGGTATAAAGATCCCGGACCTCAATGGCCGTAACAAATGCAAACAGGGTGGAAAACAGATTTTCATATATATTTTCATATAAAGCAATACTTTCAATACCCGAAGCAGCTTTCTGGGTGATAAAGCTTAAATAATAAAGACTTTCTCCTTCAAAAAAGTGCGGTCCCTGGAAAATATAAGCTGAAACAATACCGAAAATCTTATCCCGGATTTTTAATGGCGCAACCATGAAAGAGTGTACCTGCCCTTCCATTGATGGGATCCCGGACGCATCTGCAATAAGACAGGGCTTGTGATCGCTTCCCAATGATTCTATGATAAATGCTTTTTCCTGTTCGGGAATGTCCATGGAATAGGATGCCGGTTTTTTTTTATTTTCCGCACCAGCCTTATCTACAAGGACCAGAGAATTATTCTGTTCTGAATAAACATGAAAAAAGACCAGCTCCGCTTTGAGTTCTTCGACGGCTAACCGGACAACCTTGTTAAAAATTTCGTAACTGGAATCAATGGCGGCAAAATCCTCCATGATCCGGTTTAAGGTATTGACCTCTTCCACTTTTTTGACCAGTTCGTTGTTGAGTAGGCGCAGCCGCTCCCTACGCTCCACCTCTTCCTTGAGGATCAGATTTTCAACAAAAAGTTCACGTTCGCGCAGTATTTTGCGAAGGGCCAACTCCATCTGCCCGAGGTTCACCGGCTTGATCAGGTAATCCACAACGCCATTTTTCAAGGTCTGGATAGTGTTTTCAAGGGAAGGGTATCCAGTCATCACCACAACAGGCAGGGTGCTATCAATATGGCGGATTTGTTCGGCAAGTTCAAGTCCGTCCATCACAGGCATATTGATATCGGTAAAAACACAGTCGATTTTTTCCTGGTTGACAATATCCAGAGCCTTTTCCCCGTTTCCTGCGGTGTAGACCTGGTATCCCTTTTTTTCAAAGTATACTTCGGTGACATCCAGAATACCATCCTCATCATCCACTAACAGGATTTTAATACGATCCTTGTCCATATAGCTCAACCTGTTGTTAATGGGAATTTCTTTTAGAGCCTTACTGTAGATTGCAACCGATCCACCAATTAGCAAACAGGCTCTTAACATTTATATTTATACGAAACACCCTCTTTTATCAACCAAAATCAAAACAGCCAAGATTCCGGCGGCATTTTCTGTTAATAGCGGGACTATTGACATAAAATTTGGGGGAATTGGAGCCATTTTCATGGGATTGCAGCCGATTCATCAATTATCAAACACGCTCTAAATAAGAATGTTCTTGACTTTCTATAAAACAACGAACATCATTTCGTTTATATAAAAACTACATGATAAACTTAGCATGAATTAAATTGTTGTTATGGATAAAACGGATCTGGAAATTCTTAAAATCTTGCGGGAAAAAGTCAGGATTCCGAATGTTGAAGTTTCCAGAACCATTGACATGGACCCTTCTGCAGTGTTTGAGCGGATTAAAAAACTGGAGGCAAAAAAGATCATCCAGGGATATGAGGTGCCTGAAGTCAGAAATGTTTGGCTGCGCCATGACCGCCTTTGTCAGCATCCAGGTGATCCGCCCATCCAAAATCAGGGAAGCCGGCGAACAGGTGCAGCCATTGAACAGGTTCAGGAAGTCCATTATCTGGCAGGTGGAGACACTTTGATGATTGAAATAAAGGCGTCCGACAACATGGAACTGGAAGAACTGATACAAACCCGGATCGCCGATATAAGCAGCGTAAAGGCAACCAGAAAATTTATTGCGCTTTCCACGTTTAAGGAAAGTGCCAAAATCAAACTGCCGGATAACATCTAAATTTTTAATGTATAAGGAATTGTTACCATGCCCATGTCACCTGAATTCAAAGAGCGGCTGTCCACGGTGGTCCAGGATGCTGCAGCATCCTTTGGCACACCTTTTCACATTTATGATGAAAAAGGGATCATTCAAACTTGCCAGGCCCTGAATAAAGCATTTGCCCCCATTGACGGATTCAGGGAGTATTTTGCCGTAAAAGGCCTGCCAAATCCCACGGTGATGACACTTCTCAAATCCCAGGGATTTGGGTTTGACTGCTCTTCGGTGCCGGAAATAGAGTTGGCCCGTAAAGTGGGAAGCGATGCCGACGATATCATGTTCACCTCCAACAACACCACCCGGGAACAATTGAAAACCGCCATGGACAAAGAGGGCTGTATTATAAATCTGGATGACATCACCCTGATTTCCAAACTGCCGGCCATACCTGATCTGCTCTGTTTCAGATACAATCCCGGCGCGGCACGCCAGGGAAATGAGATTATCGGCAAACCTGAAGAAGCCAAATACGGCCTGACCCGGGACCAGATCTTTTCAGCCTATGGGCAGGCCCTGGATCTTGGTGTCAAGCGCTTTGGCCTGCATACCATGATGGCCTCCAATGAACTGAATTACCAATACATGATTAGCACGGCACAGATGCTGCTATCGATGGCTGAAGATATAAGCCGTACGCTTAACATCCGGTTTGAGTTCATCAATATCGGCGGTGGGTTAGGCATTCCCTACACCCCGGATGCCAAAGCATTCAACCTTGAAGGCATGGCGCAGGGTATCATCAATGCCTTTGAAACATTTAAAAAGAAAAATGGCTGGGTACCCAAACTGTATATGGAAAGTGCCCGGTTTATCACCGGCCCCCATGGCGTCCTTGTCACTTGTGTGATCAACCATAAAAACATCTATCGGGACTATGTGGGCGTGGATGCTTCCATGTCGTCATTAATGCGCCCGGGAATGTATGGCGCGTACCATCACATTCATATCCATGGCAAGCCGGAATCTGCTCCCTTAAAAACAGTAGATGTTGTAGGTGCCCTGTGTGAAAATAATGACAAGTTTGCCATCCAAAGGCCGTTGCCCGAAACCCAGGAAGAAGACATTCTGATTATTCACGACACCGGGGCCCATGGATATGCCATGGGCTTTAACTACAACGGGCAGCTTCGTCCCAAGGAACTATTGCTTAAAACCGACGGCAGTATTGAACTGATCCGCCGGGCAGAGACCATGGACGACTATTTTGCCACATTAAATTTTGAACCCCAAACCATCACACCAGGACGTGCCAGAGAGACTGTTTAAAAATTAATTGATTATCAATCCAGTTTATGGGTTGCTTCAGAGCGTGTTTGATAATTAGCAATAAGCTTAAGCTGGCAGCAGCCTATTGAGCAAAATTGATATCATACCGATATACATGACATTTTCGCTTATCAT
>PDTI01000034.1 GCA_002747145.1 Desulfobacter postgatei | reverse complement strand
TTCACAAATTTTCTGTTAATAGCGGGACTATTGACAGAAAATTTGGGGAAATTGGAGCCATTTTCATGGGATTGCAGCCGATTCATCAATTATCAAACAGGCCAGGGTGTTCGCATGTAAGAATGGAATATTTTTTATCATAATAAATTCAGTTAGTTGTAAAAAGAATAGTTTTCCATTCATTTTATAACTATTTGAAATTACTGTATGGGATTTTTACATGCGTTGACCCTGTCAAACAGGCTCTAAAATATTGTCACTTGATAATTTCTATGGTATGGCTTTTTTATTCTGAAGTATTTAAGACCAAGGATTGTAATTTGAATTACAGACATGCGCCATAAGGCCGAAAAACAGGGATTTTCGCTGATGTTTAGGAAAATCCATAAAAAAAGAATCTAAAAGACAGGATAGAGTATGAGCCAGCTACAGCAACTCAGTGACCGGATCATCAGCCGTGTAAATGTTAATCTAGAAGAATTCGAGTTTGACACGGCACCGTTTGTCCGCAATGCACTTGATCATGAAAAAATGCTCGAATTCTATGCATTTTACGGAATTACTTCCCTCCACCCCCTTTATTTTAATTTTAAAAATTCCAATATCGCAGGCAGTTATTTTTTAGGAAAATGTTATGTAGAACGATCAGCGATTTACAAAAGTGACGTCAGGGGAGATGAACTCAAACGAAAAGGCGACGTTATCAAATCGGCCAAAGACATTCCCCTGGTTGAGGATGAAATGATTTTCATTCTGGACAGTCTGCTTTATAAGACCCTGGTCCACAGCAATTCCCACAACCCCGAAAGCCCCGAATTGTTTATTATCCGGAACACCATCTCCGCCCACTACGTCAACATCCACGGGTCTACCCTGGAAGGCTGCTTTTTAGGTGCCTTTGCCACCGTGGATTTAATGAACCTGCATTCGTGTATTGTCGGAGAATTTTCCTATGTTCAGGTTGGCGAACTGTTTCATCGGAAAATTGATCCCGGCACCGTCTGGATCAAAAGCCCCCATTTCGAGTTTAAATATAAGTTTAAAAACAGCATCCTTGATAATTTTGTAGGGGTAAATGAGGCCCATCAACCCCGGGGGGCGATTTACGACTTTGTGAGGGTGCGGGATCAGGATTTTGAAAAATTATTTGAGGTCATGCATCTGAAACCCTTTGAAGTTCCTGATACCTCTGCAGTCAACCGGTATGCAAGAATCAAGGGGAAAACCCGTATTGGTCAGAATGTCCTGGTCGCCCAAAGAGCCTTTCTCCACAATGCAACCATGGGGGACGGGTCCAATGCCCAGGAAAATTCCTACATCATTGATTCCGTTCTGGAAGGTAATTGCATCACAGCCCATGGCGGCAAGATTATCAATGCCGATGTGGGTCAGGAATGCTTTGTGGGGTTCAATGCCTTTTTAAACGGTGGGCCCGAGGCACGAATTCAAATCGGTGAAGGCTGTATCATTATGCCCCACACCATTATCAACCCAAGTATGCAGATACAGATCCCCAGCGAGCATTTGGTCTGGGGATATATCGAATCCCAGGAAGACCTTGCCATGAATACCATTTCGCTGGATGCGCTGGCAGAAGTCAGGGAGAGTATCACCATTGGGAAAATGACTTTTTCAGGAAAAGGTTCCGTGTTTATTGGATCTTTCAAGGACCGGTTAAAGCATATCCTTCTGGACAACGGGGCATTATATAAAAATGGCGAAAACAGAGGACACGCCCAGGATGACCAGAACATATCATATAACATTATTCAGCCCTATCAGACGGGGGAACGAAAGGGATTAAGCCTTGTCCCAATTAAAAATAATGAATGATAAGGAGTTGCTTATGGACCATTTCTCGGAAAAGAGACGCTTGCAAAGATACAAACAGAAGTTACCGATGGATCTTTACCGCATGGATTATCAGGGAAAGCGCAACAGCTATTATGCAGAGATGAACGATTTTTGTGATAACGGGCTGTCCCTGATGACCAACGAAAAACTGGTGTTAGGCGAGCAGATCTATCTTGAGCTGAAAAATTGCGGCCCTAATGTACTCCTGCCTATGAAAAAACGAAATTACAGGGGTGTCATCAGATGGGGAAAACGATATCAGTCGTCCAATGCCGCTGCCAACGGTCTTTACAAATATGGAATACAATTTTTAACGCACAATCCTAGGCCGTAAAAAGGTCCATTTTATTACAATCTTCTTGACAACTCGAAAAAGCAGGATGTAAATATTTTTTTCCAAACAGAAAGGTGACTTGGGAACTTGTTGATAAAAATTTATAATTAGAGCAGAAAAATAACACGGGGAAATTATGTGCCATTTTTTTAATTCCACATTCATCATTTTGCTTGGTGGTGCTTTATCTCTTGTTTTGGCCCGGCACAAACCGTTATCAAAAGGGATTGCCGTGCTGCTGTTAAGCACGGGATCTCTTCTGGGTCTGATTGATTCGGTGGGCAAGCTTTTAAATCCGATTGAAGCCTCGGCCGCGTTCACGTATCTGAATCTTTTTTCTTTTTCTTTTCATATTAATGACCTTTCCGCCTTTTTCCTGATCGCTGTTTTTGCCGTGTCCCTCATGGCGTCGATTTACAGCTTCCACTACATGGAAAGTGACGAAAGCGGCATCAAAACCGGGGTCAATTACTTTTTTTTCAGTCTTCTGATCACCGCCATGGCACTAGTGGTGACCGCCGCCGATATCCTGACCTTTATGATGTCATGGGAAATCATGTCCCTGTCCTCCTTTTTTCTGGTGATCTACGGCCATGAGTCAGCCGAAAACAGAAAAGCCGGTTACCTTTATTTTGTCTTTACCCATGTGGGCGCCATGTTCATCCTTGCCGCATTTGGGTTGATTTACGCCTATACCGGCAGCTTTGACTTTACTCTCATGACAGGTGTACCGGAGTCGGTCAAAATTTTGATCTTTGTACTCTGCTTTATTGGATTCGGCTCCAAAGCAGGAGTCTTTCCGTTTCATGTCTGGCTGCCCCATGCCCATCCTGCGGCCCCCAGCCATATTTCAGCGGTGATGTCCGGGGTGATGATCAAGACCGGGATCTATGGGATATTGAAAATTTACACCATTCTTGATTTTCACACCCCTGTTTTTGGGTATATCACCTTGATTGCCGGCATGGTTTCCGGAATCCTTGGGGTGGTTTATGCCCTGGGCCAGCACGATATCAAGCGGCTGTTAGCGTATCACAGTGTGGAAAATATCGGGATCATCCTCATCGGCTCAGGTGTTGGGATGATTGGTACGGCAACGGGTAATCCCCTGGTGGCTGTCCTTGGATTTGCCGGCGGCATTCTGCACGTTCTTAACCACGCCATCTTTAAATCCCTGCTGTTCATGGGCGCGGGCATGGTGCTGCACCAGACCGGCACCCGGTCCATTGACGCACTGGGCGGACTGCTCAAGGGTATGAAAATTACCGGTACCACATTTATTATCGCCTCGTTAGCCATCTGCGGACTGCCGCCCTTTAACGGGTTTGTCAGTGAATTATTCATCTATATGGGCAGCTTTAAGTCCATCCCATCAGGGTCCATGGGTTTTGCCATGAGTATATCCGCCATTATCAGCCTGGCCGTGATCGGCGGGCTGGCCCTGGCCTGTTTTACCAAGGTGGTGGGCGTGGTTTTCCAGGGAGAACCCAGAACCCCGGAGGCTGAAAACGCAAAAGAACAGGGTGTTACCATGATGTTTCCCATGGGCGTACTTGCCGCAGCCTGTGTGGTCATCGGGGTATATCCAAAGGTATTCATCACCATGGCCCTGAAGGCCGTGCAAACATTGGGCCTTGACTACGGCCAGGTTCCTGTTGCGCCCATTGGTCAGATCTCCTGCAGCATCACCTCTGCCGCGCTGCTGTTTCTTATCCTGATCCTGATGATCTGGGCGGTCCGGTCAATGGCCTACAAGCATAAAACCGTCACAACATCCGGTACATGGGGTTGCGGTTTTACCCAGCCAACGGTGAAAATGCAGTATACGGGGTCTTCTTATGCGGGGTCCATTCTGGAATTTTTCAGCGCTGCAGCGCCGCTCACCGAGGACCATCCCCCCATCAAAGGCCGGTTCCCATCAAAGACCCATTACCACAGCCATATCAGCGACATTGCAGAACTTCACATGATCAATGGGGTTGTCCGTCCTGTATTCTACCTGTTTGACAAGCTGCGGTGGATGCAGCACGGGGATATTCATCTGTACATCGGATATATTTTGCTGGCAATTATTTTGCTGTTGTTTTTTATATGAACCTATGAAGGGATCTTGTATGATTCAACCCATTTTACTCTGGCTTGCAGTCATTCTGGCAGCCCCATTTTTTTCAGGCCTGATCCTGAAAATCAAGGCATTTTCTGCAGGAAAAAAAGGCCCGCCCCTTTTGATCAATTACTACACCCTGATCAAACTGATTAAAAAGGGGTCGGTTTACAGCAACAGCACTACCTTTGTGTTTAAATCAGGACCTGTCATCTCCCTTGGGGCCTCCCTTACCGCACTCATGTTCCTTCCCATTGCCGGGTTCGATCCTGTGTTCTCTTTTAACGGGGACGTAATTTTTGTCCTGTATACCCTGGGACTCGGCCGGTTTTTCACCATTGCCGCGGCAATGGATACAGCCTCCCCATTTGAAGGTATGGGCGCGGCCAGGGAAGCCTGCTTTCCCATTATCTGCGAGGCTGCCATGTTCATGATTCTGATCTTTTTTTACCGGATCACAGGGGAACTGCAATTGTCCGCCTATTTTGCGGGCAACGCCACCCAAAATATGTGGGGGGCAGCAGGGGCGCCCTTGCTGTTCATCGTGCTGTCGTTTTTCATCATACTTTTGACCGAAAATGCCAGGGTACCGGTGGATGATCCAGCCACCCACCTTGAACTGACCATGATCCATGAAGTGATGGTGCTTGATCACAGTGGCCCGGATTTCGCACTGATTGAGCTTGGCGCTTTCTGTAAGCTCATCTTTTATTCATCCATCATTTCACGACTGATGTTCCCGTTTAATTCCGACATGTCAGTCCTTCCATTGGTATGGTATATCGCCGGCCTTTTCGTGGTCTATACTGCCGTGGGGCTAACAGAGTCGGTGATGGCCAGATACAGGATGGACAAAGTCCCCCAGTTTGTATTGACATCCTTTGCCCTGGCCTTTTTTGCAACCATCATCACCTTGGAGTTTGTGTAATGTTATTCAACCCGGTGGATATAATTTTATCTTTTGTGCTGTTGTCGGTTCTGTTTTCATTCGGGGCCGACCGGATCACCAGACTGATCCAACTGGCGGGATTCCAGGGTGTTGTGATCTCCATCATTCCCTTTTTCATTGGTCACGATATGACCACCGGCGGTACGGTGTTTACCTTGGCCACCCTGCTTATCCGGGGCATCATCATCCCGTTGATTATTCTGGTGGCCATCAGAAAAGGGGCTATCCCCAGGCGGGTTGAACCCATTATCGGGTATCACGCATCCATATTGTGCGGTCTTGCCGTGATGATCGGTGCCGCTTATATATCCGGACGCCTGGATATCGCTGCCATAATCGGGTTTAAACTACTTGCGCCCACGGCCATTGCCCTGCTGATAACAGGGATGTTTTTACTCATGGCCCGGAGAAACGCCATTGCCATGGTCATCGGTTACATCATGATGGAAAATGGGATTTATCTGGTGGGATCGGGCTTGTCCGTGAGTACCCGCCACATTGTAGAATTCGGTATTTTGCTGGACGTACTGGCCGGAGTTATGATCATGGCCGTGATCCTGCGTAATATTAAACAGACCTTTGACGACGTGGATACGGCGTTGCTCAGAACCTTAAAGGACTAGGGTATGGTTGAAATAGTATTTGCGATCCCTTTTATTGCCGGGCTCACAGCATTTTTCCTACCAAAATTTCTGGGCCGGACCCTGCTGGTGGTCATCGGAGCGATCCATTTGACACTTTCGTTCAGGCTGTGGAAATTGAATCCCCCAGCCTATTTTGATCAATATTTTGCGGTGACACCCGAAGGCATGCTTTCACTGCTGGTGATCTCCTTGCTCTTCTTTTTGATCTCTATTTATACGGCAGGATACCTGAGAGAAAGTGGAATCCCTTCCGAGGGCCTTTTCAGCGGTTCCATGCTGGTGTTCCTGGCCACCATGACCATGGTCACCCTGTCCGACCATATCATGGTGATGTGGATCGCCATTGAGGCCACAACCCTTGCAAGCGCCCCCTTGATTTACACTCACCGCTCCGGGGCATCCCTGGAGGCCACCTGGAAGTATGTGCTCATCTGTTCGGTGGGCATTGCCATGGCCCTTTTAGGATCTGTCCTGGTGGCCTTTTCCATGGGTCAGGCCAATGCAGGAACGCCCATCTCCTTTTCCGCCCTGGCCGGAGTGGCCAAAACCCTGGATCCTGTGTGGCTAAAAGCCGGATTCATCTTTGTCCTGGTGGGATACGGCACCAAGATGGGGCTTGCGCCCATGCACACCTGGCTGCCTGATGCCCACAGTGAGGCGCCCAGTCCTGCGTCGGCCCTTTTGTCAGGGGTTTTGCTCAATTGCGCCTATCTGGGTATTTTTAAAATCAATAAGATCATGGTCGCCGCAGGGTTCCAGGACTTTTCAGGCGGCAGTCTCATGGTGTTTGGCCTGCTCTCCATTCTGGCTGCAGCCACTTTTATTCTGAAACAAAATGAGTACAAACGGATGCTGGCCTATTCCAGCATTGAGAACATGGGCATCATTGCATTTGGAACAGGTGTGGGCGGTTTAGGGGGGTATGGTGCGGTGATCTGCATGCTCCACCACAGCCTGATTAAATCCTCTTTATTTTTGTCTTCAGGCAACATTCTTTTGGGATACGGGGACCGGCTGATCAAGAATACCGGGAACCTGGTCAAGGGCATGCCCCGGACGTTTGTGGCCTTTTTTGCAGGATTTGCCGGAATTTCAGGGTTTCCGCCCTTTGGCATTTTCATCGGAGAATTCTGCATTGTGGTTGCAGCGTTCAAGGCCGGATTTTACGTTGCGGTCACTGTTTTTATTCTGAGCCTGTGCGTTATTTTTGCAGGATTTGCCAACCAGGTCATGAAAATCAGTTTTGACCAAACAGACGCCGTCATTCAACGAAGAGAGACCCTTGACATGATATGGCCCCAGTATCTGTTACTTCTGACCTCCCTGATCTTGTGTTTCTTTATCCCTGATTCATTGAATCAAACCATATCCGATGCAATCACAACCATTGGCGGAGGACTTAGATGAGCAACGCTTTTTTACAGATTTCAAATGCCGAAAAAATCAGTCGAGAGGCCATTCCCCACCTTCCCTTTGATGAGTTTCGCAGCCAGGCGTTAAATATGGTGGGCAACGGCGGCAAGGTTGTCCAGTATTTTGCTTACCCGGACAAAAACAGATTAAAACTTTTGGCGGTGTTGCGCACAGACAAGCTGTTTGTTGCCGGTTGCGATGCGCCGGACAACTACCAGTCATTAACCGAAACCTGTGAACCCTTTCACCTGTTTGAGCGGGAAATCTCAGAACAATACGGTATTGTTCCCAAAGGGCATCCCTGGCTGAAAATGGTCCGGTACCACCCCAACTACACAGACGGCGCAGATGACGTCTTTGGCAATGACTATTCCCAGGACATCCCTGGAAATTATGAATATTACCAGGTGGCAGGCGAAGAGATTCACGAAGTCGCTGTGGGACCGGTCCATGCCGGGGTCATTGAGCCGGGCCATTTCAGGTTCAACTGCATTGGAGAGCGTGTTCTGCACCTGGAAATCCAGCTGGGATACCAGCACCGGGGCATTGAAAAACAGCTTCTATCGGTCCCGGCCAAACGGCTTCCCATCATTGGGGAAAACATCGCCGGGGATACGACCATCGGCCACAGCCTGTGCATGGCCCAGAACCTGGAGGCACTTACCGGGATTGAACCCGATCAAGGCGCCCGGATCATCCGGACCATTGCCCTGGAACTGGAGCGCCTGGCCAACCACATCGGTGACCTTGGGGCACTCAGTGGTGACGTTGCCTTTCTGCCCCCAGCCAACTATTTCGGCAGAATCAGAGGCGATTTTCTTAACCTTTCTTTGCTGATCTGCGGCAACCGGTTTGGCAAGGGTCTGGTGCGTCCAGGTGGGGTAAGGTTTTCCTTTGCTGAGGAGATCAGAAAAGTGTTCAACGAACGCTTGGCAGCCCTTCGTCCCGAAGTGACACATGTATTGGAACTTCTCTTCAACGCTGTCACTGTTCGGGCCCGGTTTGAGGGATGCGGGGTGGTAAGCCATGAAGACGCCGAACACCTCGGGCTGGTGGGACCGGCCGGCCGGGCAAGCGGAATAGGTTACGACGTGAGAAGGTGTTTTCCCACGGAACATTACCCGCACATGGGAATACCGGAAAATAAAAAATCCACCGGGGACGTCTATGCCAGGGCTGGGGTCAGATATGACGAGATTCTTCAATCTATTGAAATAATTGAATCTTTGGCTGCAATCCCCATGAAAACCAGCTGCGTAAGCGATGCCATGAGATATGAGTTGGCAGCCTCATGTTTTTGCGTGAGCCTGAATGAGGCTTGGCGGGGGGAAGTTTCCCATGCGGTTTTGACCGGTGAAAATGGAAAAATCCTGAGATACAAAATCAAGGATCCCTCTTTTCACAACTGGAATGGACTGGCCATGGCACTCAGGGATACCGGGATATCGGATTTCCCCTTGAACAACAAGAGTTTTAATCTATCCTATTGTGGATTTGATCTTTAGAAAAGCGGAGATGATCATATGCTCAGTGTACTGAAAAACAGGTTTGAACAAGGCTGCCGGACCAACCGGTATCCCAAAGAACAGGTTCAGCTATTTCCCCGCTACCGGGGCAGACCTGTGATCCAGGATAATATCAGTACCGCAACCCTTGAAGCCTGTACCGCAGCCTGTCCCCAGGATGCCCTGGACGAACAGAATAAAAAGATCGACATGGGCCGGTGCGTATTCTGCGGCACCTGCGAAAACATCTCCAACGGCCAGATTAAATTCAGCAATGACTATGAAATAGCCACCTCCGAGCGCGCGGATCTAATCACATCAGGTGACCTGCCCGCCTTGGCCGGGCACAGCAGGCAGCATTTTAAAAAATTGTTTGGACGATCCCTGCAACTGCGCCAGGTCTCGGCAGCCGGCTGCAATGCCTGTGAAGCAGACTTAAACGTTCTGGCCACACCCTTTTTTGACCTGGCCAGATTCGGCATCAACTTTGTCGCCTCTCCCCGCCATGCCGACGGTATTGTGGTCACAGGCCCCATATCCAGGAACATGAAAACAGCCCTGCTTCAGACCTATGAAGCTACGCCGGCCCCGAAAGTCGTCATTGCCGTCGGCGCATGCACCATCAGCGGCGGGCCATTCACCGGAAGTCCTGAAATCACCGAGGGCCTGGATAAGATTCTGCCGGTGGATCTGTTTATCCCGGGATGTCCGCCCCATCCTATGACCAACCTTCACGCGCTGCTTTCCTTTTTTAAGAGCCTGTTTGATAATTAGGGGATCGAAGCGAAATCTCATGAAAATGAGCACCAATTTTCACAAATTTTCTGTTAATAGCCGGACTATTGACATAAAATTTGGGGGAATTGG
>PDTI01000050.1 GCA_002747145.1 Desulfobacter postgatei | reverse complement strand
AGAATGAAACGGTGAAATCCAATGGTCGTGTGGTTTTGCAGGCAGACCAATCCCTATGTCCCTAAGAGCCTGTTTGATAATTAGGGGATCGAAGCAAAATCTTATGAAAATGAGAACCAATTTTCATGGGATTGCAGCCGATTCATCAATTATCAAACAGGCTCTAAAACAAATGTGAGATGTGATTACCGCTAATATGCAGCTACTAAATCGCAAATAAATAAATGATGGTATTGTGTTTGTAAAATTTCTGCATTAGATTAATTATGGGGTTTGAGTATTTGGAATCCATCCCGGCTAAAGTTAAGGAGACAAAAGAATGACTAAACTGATTGCACATCAAAAAGCTGAAGCCCGATCAGAAAAAAAACGGACTTCTTTTTATGGTGCGATTAAGTCTGAAAATGAGTTTTATTTTCAAATAGCCTCCTTATTCCGGGAGGCGACCAAAGGCCGCAGACAATTATCAGGGCAAATGCTTGAACAGATGCTCAAGGCAAAAGCAGCAGACCGCTCTGTGAAAAGATCTGACAATAACCCATATTGATGCCAGGTCAAAAACTGGTGCGCACAGACAGTGTTTAATAAACGTTTAAAACAAAAGGAGTGTTATCAATGGCCGAAAAAATGGGAATTTATAAATGTGAAAAATGTGGCAATATCGTTCAGGTTCTTCATGGAGAGCAGCCGCCGGCAACCTGTTGCGGAAAACCCATGAACCGCCTGGTGGCAAATACGGTTGATGCCGCCCAGGAAAAGCATGTTCCTGTAGTAGAAAAAATAGAAGGTGGATATAAAGTGTCTGTGGGCAGCGTTACACATCCCATGGAAAATGCACATTGGATCGAATGGATTGAACTTGTATCCGATGGCGGTGCGTATGTACAGCGTCAGATGTTGACGCCCACTTCGGCGCCCGAAGCCGTGTTCAAATGTGATGCGGACAAAGTTGAAGCAATGGCTTACTGCAATCTTCATGGTCTGTGGAAATCTTAAAATGATGTAGTTCCCGGTATCATTTTTGTAACAACCGGTAATTATAAAGTAGAATCTCCAGATTCTTTTGGAAATAGACGACCCGCTGTCTCAATATTCATTGATATCAAAGACAGCGGGTTATTTATTTTAAATGTTGCAAATTTTTTCTTGAACGGATATGCGTTTATAATATTGACCCTGTTTTTTTTAGAAAACGGACAAATGAATTATGATCAGTAACCAGGAAAGAGTTAAACAGCTTCTGTCTCATTTTTCAGGAGCATCCAAGGTGCTTGTCATCATCAATGCAGACCCTGATGCCATTGCATCCGCCATGGCTGTGAAACGCATTCTGTGGCGCCGGGTCAGTGAGGTGGTGATTACCTATTTTAACAAGATCACCCGGCCGGATAATCTGGCCATGATTGAGTACACCGAAGCCGGAATGACGCCCCTGACTGAGGTGGACAGGTCTTTGTTTGATAAATTTGTCGTGGTGGATTCCCAGCCTGACCATAATGAGAATTTTTCCGGTATTGAATATGACGCCATCATTGACCACCATCCCTTATCCTGCAGTGATGGTGCGTTTGTGGATGTCCGACCCGATTATGGGGCCTGTTCAACAATGCTAACAGAATACATACGCAGCCTGAGTATAAAGCCATCAGCTAAACTGGCTTCCGCGTTGATGCTGGGGATCAAAACAGACACGGCTAATTTTACCCGCCAGGCATCTTCCAGGGACATCCGGGCGTTTCAGTTCCTGTACAAATATGCGAATATGAATATTGTTACCAAGGTGGAACGGGCCTACATGACGGAAGCGGACTTAAATTTTTTGGGCAACGCCATAAAAGACAGGCTCATTCAGGACAATCGGGCCTTTTATCATGCCGGAAACATGTCAAAACCCGATGAATTGGTTGTGGCTGCTGATTTTTTTCTCTCCATTGCCGGGGTAAACTGGAGTGTGGTCTCAGGGGTGGTGGATAAAAAATTGATTGTAATCCTGCGCAATGATGGCCTGCGCAAAGGTGCCGGAAAGACTGCCCAGGAGGCATTTGGCAAATTCGGGTCTGCCGGAGGACATAAAACCATGGCCCGGGCTGAACTGGATATCTCCCTGATCCGCAAAGAGATCAAGCGGGTAAACCAAAAAGCCTTGACCCAGTGGGTGCTTGAACGGATCACCCAGACTGCAGGCAAAAAGATTGAATAGGAAACACTATTTCCAATCCAGTTGTTGGGTTTCACAACCCAACCTACGGACCTAAATGGATCTTTTCCTTTTTGAACAGGTGATTAGGAACAACAACGCCGGTTTGCAATAAAGCGCAACCGGCGTTGGGTCTTTTACACTATTTCCGGATTTCGACGGTCAGGGTGTTACTCTTCTTTCTCAAATTCGTCTTTGGCTGCACCACATACAGGACAACACCAATCTTCCGGAAGATCTTCAAAAGCAGTACCGGGATCAATGCCGCCATCTGCGTCACCTTCTGCCGGGTCATACACATAACCACAGGGGCCGCATACATATTTGTCCATATTTTGTCTCCTTATTATACTTTCTCTTGGTTTATAAGCACAGGTCTAATCCAATGTCAAACCTGCAGATGACTATAATTAATACGCTTCATCCATATCCAGGTCTTCATCCGTAACAGGGTCCTTGAATAAAATATAGGCCCAGGTCTGGTAGGCAATGACAATGGGGATAAAAACCGCAACCACGCCCAACATGATTTTAAGGGTTAAGGGGCTGGACGATGCATTAAATGCAGTCAAGTTCCAGTCCGGGTTCATGCTTGAGGGAAACAAGGTCGGAAAAAGGCCGATAACCCCGAAAAAAGTGCACCCCACAATGGTCAGGCCCGATGCAACCCAGCCTCCGAACCACAGCTCTTTTGCATTGAAATACCGTGCAAAACACAGGGCCACCACAGCCACGAGAATAACTAAAAACAGGGCTGGGGTTTTGACATAATTGTCATAGAGGCTGGTGGCAAAATATGAGGCGATCAGAAAAGCCACGGCCACAGGCACAAGCACCATCCATACTTTGGCAGCAATCTGAGCAAAGCGCTCCTGCAGTTCCCCAGTGGACTTGATGGCCATCCAGTTAGCCCCATGGAGCATAAACAGCAGGACAAACAATATGCCGCCTAAAAGTCCGTAAGGGTTAAGCAGTTTTAAGGTGTTGCCGTGGTACACTCCCTGGCCGTCAAAGGGAATGCCTGCAAAAATATTGGCAAAAGCCACCCCGAATAAAAGAGCCGGGAAAAAGGAGCCCAGAAAAATCAGGGTATCCCATGTTTTTTTCCAGCCGGTGCTCTCAATTTTTCCCCTGAAGTGCATGGCAACCCCTCTGAAAATCAATGCAAATAAGATGAGCAACAACGGGGCATAAAGGGATGAAAACATGGTGGCGTATACTTGTGGGAACGCGGCAAAGGTCACACCGCCGGCTGTGATCAGCCACACTTCATTGCCGTCCCATAAAGGGCCTTTGGCATTGAGCATAATCCGTTTGTCCCGGTCTGTTTTTCCGGCATAGGGATAGAGGATACCAATGCCGAAATCAAACCCATCTGTCAGGAAAAAAACCGCCCACAGAAGTCCCCACAGAAAAAACCAGATTGATTGAAGTTCCATTTGTTTGATCCTCCTTATTCGGTAATGGCCTCAGGGCCTTCTTTAACGGATTTGGCCATGAGGTATAACCCCACAGCACCAAGCAGGCCGTAGACCAGGATGAATGCCACAAGAGATATGATCACCTGGGAGCCGGCAATAGGGGAAACCGCATCTGAGGTGCGCATCAGATTATAAACGATCCAGGGCTGGCGTCCCACTTCGGAAACCACCCATCCCATTTCCATGGCAATATATGGTAAAGGAATGGAAAATAACATAATTCTTAAAAAATATCGGCTTTCCAGCAACTTATTGCGCCGGATCCAGCCGTAAAGCATAAGAAGGATAAACAGGGTGCCAAGTCCCACCATGGTTCTGAAGCCTATAAATGTCGGCACTACTGGTGGCCGGTCCTCTTTGGGAATATCTCTTAAACCAATAACTTCGGCATTGAAATCATGGAACCCTAAAAAGCTTAACAATCCCGGAATGGCACCAACCTCAATCCGATTTTTCTCCTGGGTTTCATCGGGTACGGCAAACATCACAAGGGGAGCCTGGGTACTGGTTTCCCAGTGGGATTCCATGGCTGCCAGTTTGGCTGGCTGGGTTTTGGAAACGTTAACGCCATGAAGATCGCCGGTAAACCCTGTAAACAACGAGGTAGCAAGACCCACAACCAAGGCGATTCTGAAAGATTTCAGAAAGATTTCCGTGTGCTGTTTTTTGAGAAGATGGTAGGCAGAAATGCCCATCATGAAAAAGGCGCCCAAAAGCAGGGATGCCGGTACCACATGAATAATTTCCAACATCCCGTTTTTGTTGGTGATTACGGCCAGAAAATCAGTGAGTTCCGCACGCCCGTTTCTGATATCATAGCCCACGGGATGCTGCATGAACCCATTTGCAATGAGAATCCAGACCGCACTTAAATTTCCTGCCAGCGCCACCAGCCACATCACAATGGCATGGGCCTTAGCTGAAATTTTTTTCCAGCCAAAAATCCAGATCCCGATAAACGTGGATTCAAGAAAAAAGGCGGCAGATGCTTCTATGGCTAAAAGAGAACCAAAGACATCCCCCACATACTCACTGTACCGGGACCAGTTGGTGCCAAACTGAAATTCAAGGGTGATGCCGGTGACAACGCCCAGGGCAAAGTTAATTAAAAATAGTTTTCCCCAGAATTTGGTCATCCTTAAATACTTTTCGTCGCCGGACCAAGCATATTTGGTCTCTATATAAGCAATTAAAATGGACAGACCTAAAGTGAGGGGAACAAAAAGAAAATGGAACATGGTTGCTGCTGCAAACTGCAGTCTGGACAGAAAAACCGGATCCATAAATTCCTCCAAGCTAGAAGTTAATTAACATTGGCGTGCCTTGATAGTGACTTAAAATCCGGCGTATCTGTGGCAGATTTAATTCTGATCATGGGCCTGACGAACTGGTCGGGGTTTAAATTTTTCTGTGTGTTGCATCTTAGGTAAGTTTTCGTCCAAACAGGGATTTGCGTTCAGCCACTAACTATAAAGAAGTTTTGTGTAACCGACACGGATTTTTAAGAGCTTGTTTGTTAATTAGGGAATCGAAGTGAAATCTCATGAAAATGAGAACCAATTTTCACAAATTTTCTGTTAATAGCCGGACTATTGACATAAAATTTGGTGGAACTGGAGCCATTTTCATGGGATTTCAGCCGATTCATCAATTATCAAACAGGCTCTAAGTCTTATTGCATTGACAGTTTTGTTTTTCATTGCTTGCGCCTCAAAGTTTTTAAATGAATTGTAGCAAGTAACATACCAGTTTTTAAGCTGGATTGAATATACCGGAAATTTTTTGATTTGCTGTCACCATACCGGAATATTGACGAATTTTCAAGTGAAGTTCAGGATTTTAAACGCGCATTTTTGAAAACTTGCTTGAGGGTTGAGACAAAGCTGTTTTGATTATTTGATATATGTCAATAGTCCCGCTATTAACAGAAAATTTGTGAAAATTGGTTCTCATTTTCATGAGATTTCGCTTCGATCCCCTAATTATCAAACACGCTCTAAGACATTGCCTTGGTTACCTCAATGTCCACAGGCTGTTACAAAATACTAATTTCCTCAATTTCTTCGGTGTAAAATAAATTTGATCCTTACGAATACTGCTTGTATGCCTGCGGTTAAATTGATTTCCCGCCTTGAACTTGGAGAAATTATCAATTCTGTAACAACCTGTCGAGCTGTTGTAACCCAAAAGAAGAATTGATAAATAACGAATTTTGATCTATAGTCACTATCACTATTTAGAGGGATACACTCAAAATCTATAACGGAGAGAGCGAATGAAAATTTTTAAAATTATATTATTCATAATTTTCCTGTTACTGCTGGCAGTTTTCGGAATTCAGAATCAGGATTACTTTGGGGCAACTACGCCACTCCACATTGACTTTAAAGTAGGGTCCCTGCATTACACAGTCATGGAATTGCCGAACTGGGGCTATTGGCTTTTCTGTCTGGTTATAGGTTTTTTGATCACTGGCATTCGAGGATTTATCAAAACCGTTGGTCTGAAGCGTCAGGTTAAAAAAAGGGATAAACTTATTGAAAGCCTGAAAGGCGAAATTAATTCTCTCCAGGCAGAAGCCCTCAAGGACAAGGAACAAGAGCAGTCTGAAACCGAAGAAAAGCAATAGGACTGAAGTCATCCCCCTTTGAACATCCATGGTCAAGAAGAAACAAACACCCATGATGGCCCAATATCTGGCCATTAAAGAAACCTGTCAAGACGCTATACTTTTTTACCGGATGGGGGATTTTTATGAGATGTTTCTTGGAGATGCCGTCAAGGCGGCCGGCATCCTTGAGATCGCGCTGACCTCCCGGAATAAAAACGATCCAGATCCCGTTCCCATGTGCGGTGTGCCTTACAAGTCAGCCGACCTTTATATTTCCAAACTCATTGAAAAAGGCTGCAAGGTTGCGGTGTGTGAACAGGTTGAGGAGCCGTCCCAGACCAAAGGCCTTGTCAAGCGGGAAATTATCCGGGTCATCACCCCGGGAATGATCCTCAACGACTCCCTTTTGGACCGGGGAACAAACAACTTTCTGGTGGCGATCTCCAAAACCAGCGGACATGCCGGCCTTGCCTGCATAGACATCTCCACGGGCAGCTTTACCACCTGCCAGGTCAAACGCACCTCGGGCGTTATCCCATATGCCCTTTTAGATGAGGCCTTAAAGCTGTGCCCCAAAGAGGTGCTGCTGCCGGACAGTTTCAAGTCTGATCCGGCCATGGCCGTCATCAGAAAAACCTTTTCCCATGTTGAAATTACGTATCTGGACAATTCTACGTTTACGACGGACAATGCCCGGCAGCTTCTGACAGAACAATTTGCCACGCGCAGTCTTGAAGGATTCGGCATTGAACGTATGCCGGCCTGTATATCTGCAGCAGGTGCGGCCATCTCCTATGTACGGGACACCCAGTTGTCGGACACCAGCCATGTTTATAAAATCACCCCCTATAACCTCAATGACTTCATGGTTATTGACGACAGGTCCTGCAAAAATCTTGAGCTGCTGACCAATATCCAGACCCAGAAATCAAAAGGCGCTTTGATCCACATTCTGGACAAAACCGTCACGGCCATGGGCGGCAGGCTGATCAAGCAGTGGATCAGATATCCCCTGGTGGACAAAGATCCGATACAGCAGCGTCTTCATGCCATAGAAGAACTCATTGGCGCACCAGGCACCCTCCAGACACTTGGCGATCTGCTTAAATCCGTATATGACCTTGAGCGGTTAGGCGCCCGTATATCCATGGGCCAGGGCAACGCCCGGGACATGCTCTCTCTTAAAAAGTCCCTGTCTGTGCTGCCTGTTCTGTTCAAGGAGATCGAAAGATTTGAAAGCCCGATTCTCAACGGTGCCGGCATGGATGAAAAGCTGTCCCTGATCCGGGGCCTGGAAGAACTGGCCCAATTGATCGGCAAAGCGATCCGGGAAGATGCCGTGCACATGCTCAACGAAGGCAACCTGATCAACGACGGATACAACCCGGAACTGGACGAGCTTTTATCCATTACCCGGGACGGGAAATCCTGGATTGCAAAAAAAGAAAAAGAGGAAAAAGAAGATACAGGACTTTCTTCGCTTAAAATAAAATATAATAAGGTGTTCGGTTATTTTATTGAGGTATCAAAAGCCCAGTCTGCCCAGGTGCCAGATCACTATATCCGCAAACAAACCCTTGTCAATGCAGAGCGGTTCATTACCCAGGATATGAAAGCGGTGGAAGATACCATATTCAATGCCCAGGAGCGCCGAAACGCTCTGGAATATGAAATTTTCTGTACGGTCAGGGAAAAGGTGGCTCAGCGTGCAAAGGATATTCTAACCATGGCACAGTTTATTGCCGCCGTTGACGTGATCCAGGGACTTGCCGTGGCTGCCGTGGAAAATGCCTATGTAAAGCCTGACATCAATGATGATCGACGCATTGATATACAAGACGGCAGGCATCCGGTGGTGGAAAAGCTGATCCAGGGTGAACGGTATGTGCCCAATTCCATTGTTCTGGACGATACCCAGTGCCAGCAGATCCTGATTACCGGTCCCAACATGGCCGGCAAATCCACGGTGCTGCGCCAGGTGGCCTTAACCGTTCTCATGGCCCAGATGGGTTCCTTTGTGCCGGCAGTGAGGGCCTCCATCTGTATCACTGACCGGATATTCACCCGGGTGGGCGCATTGGACAATCTTTCCTCGGGGCAGAGCACCTTCATGGTTGAGATGGAGGAAACCGCCAATATTGTCAATAATGCCACGGAAAAAAGTCTGGTCATCCTTGATGAGATCGGCAGGGGCACATCCACCTACGACGGCATGAGCATTGCCTGGGCCGTGGCGCAGTATCTGCATGACCTGAATGGTAAAGGGGTAAAAACCCTTTTTGCCACCCACTACCATGAACTGCTTCAACTTGAGGCGCTCAAGCCCCGGATCAAAAATTATAATATTGAGGTCAAGGAATTTAACGACAATATTGTGTTTCTCCGCACTCTTGTCAAAGGGGGCACCAACCGCAGTTACGGCATCCAGGTGGCACGCCTGGCAGGGGTTCCCGATGATATCATTGACCTTGCCAAATCGGTTCTGGCATCTGCGGAACACCACCCCATGACACCGGCACCAACGGTCCCGCCGGCCAAAAAGAAAAAAAGAGCAAAAAAACGAAACACCACTGGCCAGATGAACCTGTTCGGTCCCTCGGACGATGATCTGCGCCAGATGCTTCACAACGTGGATATTGCCCAGATGACGCCCCTTGATGCCCTGAACTTTTTAAATGAACTCAAGCTCAAGGTTGAGGTATGAATACAGATCACCAGCATTTACTCGCCGTTTTTCTTCCAGTTCTGGTCTGCCTTTGCCTGTTCACCTGGACCATGGGAACAGCCGTTGCCGCCGATACGGCCAAAGCCAGATACCTGGCAGCAGATACCTGTCTTAAAAAGTTAAAACGGTCTGCAGTGAATATAAACAAGGTGTCTGCCTGGCTGGCCTGTATCGAAAAATACAAATCCATTCACAGGCGCTTTCCCGGGAATTCCTGGGCACCGGCCGGTTTGTACAAAGGTGCACAGCTCTATTTCCAGCTTGCCGAAAGATCCGGCAATGCCAGCTGGAACCGGCAGGCCGATGATCTTATCGCCCGCATCAAACGGTTTTATCCCAGAAGCGCCTATCATGCCCGTGCCAAAACCCTGGCCGCTGCAAATGCGTCAAGGCCACGTCACAACAACAGTAATATAAAAACAAAACAATCCAAAAAAGCGTTGACCCGCAATGATGAGGCCATTGCAGAATACCACAGGCAGAAACTGGCTCAGGCCGACGCTGCCGATACAGGTGGATATCAGCAGCCTTCGGATATTATAGAAAAGAATACACCAGATACGGTGTATAGCGCGCCATTGACCACTAAACCGGATGATACTGACCTGCCGCCACCCAAAGGGGACACAATTGTTACGGATTTAAGGTTCTGGTCCAGCTCCGAATACACCAGGGTTGTTGTCAATGCAGACAAAGAGCGAAGTTACACCCACAAGCTGTTGAAAAAAGACCCGGCACTGAATGTCCCTTTCCAAAGACTGTATGTGGACATTAACCAGGCAAGACTTGGCCGCAATGTGCCGGACCACACCCCAATCAATGATGATCTGCTTAAACAGGCCCGGGCCGGCCAATTTACCCCCCACACCGTCAGGGTGGTGGTGGATATAAAATATTTTGATAATTATAAAATATTTTCCTTGAAGGATCCTTTCCGTATTGTTATTGACCTGTGGGGCAAGAACGGTAAAGCCGTGCACATGGACCAGGTTGCCGTTAAAGATACACCTGGAACAAAATCTTCTGATGAAAAGCCGGACCACGTCACCACGCAGAATTTGAAATCCTCGGACATTGCCCGTCAGCTGGCTTTAGGTGTCAGAAAAATCGTCATTGACCCCGGCCACGGCGGCAAGGATCCCGGCGCGCCTGGATACATCAAAGGGGTATGGGAAAAGGAAATCGCGCTCAAGCTGGCAACCACCCTTGCAGAAAAACTGCGCAGCCGCCTGGACTGTGAGGTTTTACTTACCCGGACCACAGACCGGAAACTGACCCTGGAGGAGCGAACCGCCATTGCCAATACCCAGCGGGCCGACCTGTTTATCTCCATGCACTGCAATGCCGCAAAAAGTAAAAAAGTGTCCGGCATTGAAACCTATATTCTGAATCTTGCCACGGATAAACAGGCCATTGCCGTGGCTGCCAGGGAAAATGCCACATCTGAAAAAAACATCTCGGATCTGGCCTATATACTCAACGATTTGATGAAACATGCCAAGATAGAAGAATCCACACGTCTTGCCAATGACGTGCATAAAGCCATGATTACAGGCATGAAAAAGAAATACAGTAAAATCCGTGATCTTGGGGTTAAACAGGCCCCGTTCTATGTCCTGCTTGGAGCACGGATGCCTGCAATTCTCATTGAGGCCTCCTTTATTTCCAACAAAATTGAATGTGAACGTCTGATGACCAAGTCCTACCGCAATGACATCTGCAACACCATTGCCGATGGGATAGAAAAATATATCAATGACACCAATCCCAAGCATATATAACCTGTATGCGCATCACCCATGACAAAATATGACAATTAAATAAAAGGTGGAATTTATGTCGTTTGAAAACATTATTCTTGAGATGGACACTTCCGTTGCCATGATCTCTTTTAATCGCCCCAACGCGTTGAATGCACTGAACAACGCACTGCTTGATGAACTGGATACCGCTTTGGACCAGGTGCTGGCCAATGATGAGATCCGGGTACTCATTTTAACGGGCACAGGGGACAAGTCCTTTGTGGCAGGTGCGGATATCTCAGAACTGAACCAAATGGATACATTAGCAGCAAAATACTTCTCCCGCAAAGGTCAGAAAATATTTTCCAAAATTGAAACCCTGCCTTTTCCGGCCATTGCTGCAGTAAACGGGTTTGCCCTGGGCGGCGGCAGTGAAGTTGCCCTGGCCTGTGATTTTATCTATGCTTCGGACAAGGCGGTCTTTGGCCTGCCTGAAATCAATTTAGGCCTTATTCCCGGTTTTGGCGCCACCCAGCGCCTTTCCAGGGTGGTGGGAAAAAACAGGGCCAAGGAGTTGATTTTCACCGGAGGCAATATCACTGCTGACAAAGCCCTGGCGTATGGACTGGTCAACCAAGTCTGCCCCCATGAATCCCTTATGGATGAGGTCAAGAAAACAGCCCGGAAAATTGCAGCTAAAGGATGTGTGGCCTTAAGGGCGGCTAAAGAGGTTATCCAGGCCGGACTGAACTGTGACCTTGAAACCGGATGCCTGATTGAAAATGATGCCTTTGCTATCGCCTTTGCAAGTCCAGATGCCAAAGAAGGTACATCTGCATTTTTGGAAAAAAGAAAGCCGGAATTCAAAGGTGCACTTAAATAACCAGGGAGATAGCGTATGCCCATATATGACATTGACTATGAAACCATGCCCAGGGAGGGCCTGGAGGCGATCCAGCTTCGTCGTCTTCAAACAACCATTGAACGGATTTATGCCACGGTTCCATTCTATAAGGAAACCTATGACAAAGCCGGGGTCAAGCCATCTGATATTAAAACTCTGGATGATTTAAGGCGTCTGCCCTTTACCACCAAACAGGACCTTCGGGATAATTACCCGTACCGCATGTTTGCAGTTCCCATGGAACAGGTGGTCCGTATCCACGCATCCTCGGGTACCACAGGCAAACCAACGGTAGTGGGTTACACCAAGCGGGATATTAACGTCTGGGCAGACCTGATGGCCAGAAGCATGGCTGCGGCAGGAGCCACCGCGGGAGATATTATTCACAACGCCTGGGGCTATGGTCTTTTCACCGGCGGCCTTGGGGCCCACTATGGCGCGGAACGTTTAGGGGCATCGGTTATTCCGGTTTCCGGCGGTAATACCAAGCGCCAGGTAACCATTATGCAGGATTTCAAACCCACGATTCTTTGTGGGACCCCCTCATATATCCTCCACCTGGGTGAAGTGGCCCTGGAGATGGGGGTAGATTTCAAGGATCTGTCTTTTAAATCCGGTATTTTTGGTGCAGAGCCCTGGACGGAAAGAATGCGCCAGGAACTTGAAGCCAAGCTTAACCTGAAGGCCGTGGACATTTACGGTCTGTCCGAAGTGATGGGGCCGGGTGTATCTGTGGAGTGCGTTGAAGAGCAAAAAGGCCTTCATATTGCCGAGGATCATTTCATTGTGGAGATCGTAGACCCGCAGACCCTGGAACCCGTCCCCCCCGGAGAGTCCGGTGAAATCGTATTCACGACCATTACCAAGGAAGCCTTCCCGGTTATCCGTTACCGCGCCAGGGACATCACCTCCTTGAATCCGGTACCCTGCACCTGCGGCAGAACCCATCTGCGGATGAACAAACCCACGGGCCGTACGGACGATATGCTGATCATCAGGGGCGTCAATGTATTCCCCTCCCAGATTGAAAGCGTCCTTATGGAAAACCGGGAAGTTGCCCCCCATTATCAACTGCTGGTTGAACGGGTGGACAACCTGGATACCTTGACGGTTAAGGTGGAGATAGATGAAGCCTTATTCAGCGATGATATCAAGGGACTGCAGGCCATGGAAGGTCAAATTTCACATAATATCAAGGAGCTCTTAGGCGTATCTGCCAAGGTGGCCCTTGTGGAACCTAAAACCATAGAAAGAAGCCAGGGCAAGGCTGTAAGGGTTATAGATAACCGTCAATTTTAACCAAGGAGACTATTATGGCTGAACAGATATCCATATTCATCGAAAACAAAGAGGGGCGTCTTGCTGAAGTTACGGCAATTTTAAGGGATGCCGGAGTGAATATACGGGCGCTTTCCTTGGCAGACACCACGGATTTTGGTGTCCTGCGTCTCATTGTCAATGATATTGACAAAGCCACGCCAGCCCTACGAAATCAGGGATTTACCGTGGGTAAAACCCGTGTTCTGGCCGTGGAGGTGAATGATGAACCCGGTGGCCTGACTCAGGTGCTGGATCCGTTAAGTGAACAAAATGTGAATGTGGAGTACATGTATGCCTTTGCCAACCCCCAGAGCAAAAACGCAATCATGATTTTCCGCTTTGATGACATTGAAAAAGCAAAAGGTATTTTGGAGAAACAGGGTATTAAGGTTATAGACAAAGAGGAAATTTCAAAACTTTAACGTGCGCGTTTATAAATCACCTTTTTATCCAATGATGAGTCGAAAACTTCTTTTTTATTTTATAATGGACCCCGAAATCTGAACCGGTTGCTAAGAGACACTTGACGTGCTAAAAGCCCGGTTCGATTTTCACCAGACAAAGGAGGTCCATGAGAAAGAATTACAGCGGAAAGTTCAA
>PDTI01000049.1 GCA_002747145.1 Desulfobacter postgatei | reverse complement strand
GAAAACTTGGGTTATGATCTTGAAATAATCAAGCGATCTGATGATACAAAAGGATTCAAAATACTTCCACGACGCTGGGTAGTAGAAAGGACTTTTGGTGGGCTTAACCGTTTCCGTCGATTGAGTAAAGATTTTGAAAATCTCCTTATGATAAGCGAAAATGTCATGTATATCGGTATGATATCAATTTTGCTCCATAGGCTGCTGCCAGCTTAAGCTTATTGCTAATTATCAAACACGCTCTAACATTCTGTGCTCTTTTTGAAAATATAGATTCTTTAACTATTTGAATTTATTTAGATCAAAAATCATGCCAATTTTTCATGCGATTGCCCTGAATTTTTACCATCTTCTCCTTTACTTAACACCTGTAAAATGGTAAACAATCAACTTACTATTGATGGTATAACTGATTGAAATTGAATTGAAAAAAGAGGTGTAAAACCATGGATATTCCACGCAAACTTGGGATATTGATATACACGGCTGTACCGGCCATCGTCGGCGGCGGCATTGTATACCATTTCTTTGGAAGTTTTACCCAGGTGATTATCTGGGAAGTATTGCTGGTGCTGGCTGCCCTGGGATTTATCAGCGGTTAGCTTTGGGTATTTCTTAATTTAATCAAGATAAAGCCGCACCTGTGAAGGAGAAAAGCTTCTGCATGTGCGGCTTTACCTAGTTTGACTTGAATATGGGCCTAATTTTTTGGTCACCAGGCAGGTAATATTGGAGCGAAATAATTTTCAGCGCGCAGTATTCTTTTTTTTTCTGGCCCTGTTTTGCATATCCATTTTCCTTGTGGGAAAAGTAATTGCCCCGTTTTTTGCCAGCCTGCTTCTTGGCATCGTCATTGCCGGTATTTTCAGGCCTGTATTCAAAAGACTGGACAGATACATGCCTGCACGGGCAGCTTCTGTTCTCACCTGCCTGGCTGTTTTTTTCATTGTCTTTATTCCGGTTGTTTTTTTTGTGGGCATCCTTTCCAGGGAAGCCCTTGGGCTTTACAACCTGGCAAAGGATGCTGTGTTTTCTAAAAATCTGATCATTTTTCTGGAAAGCACCCGGATCCTTGAACGGATCAACGAATTTTTAACCAAGGCCAATATTCAAACCCAGATATCCTGGCGTGAGCTGCTGGATCCTTTGACCGAAGTTGGAAAAAATCTGGGTCTCTCTTTGTTCGAGCAGGCCAGGTTTCTGACCTCCAATCTGCTGAACCTGATACTTTACTTTTGCCTGATGCTCATTGTGATTTTTTACATGTTCATCGATGGCCAACGGCTTATGCAGTACATATATGATTTATCCCCGCTTCAGGACGAGCATGACCGCAAGCTTTATGACAAGTTCAACGATATGGCCGGTGCCGTGCTCATCGGCAACGGACTGGGTGGATTCATCCAGGGCGTTTCAGGGGGGGCGCTGTTTTGGTTTCTTGGTTTGAATTCGCCCTTTATATGGGGGGTGGTCATGGGGTTTCTGGCATTTCTGCCCATTGTAGGCATTGGGGTGGTCATGCTGCCTGTGGCGGTGTTCTTTCTTTTGAAAGGCAGTCTGGGGAAATGCCTGTTTATTGTTGGATTTTACGCAATGCTGTCATGGGGTATTGAGTACATTTTCAAACCCAGACTGGTGGGGGACAGGGTGTCCATGCACCCGCTTGTTGTGTTTTTTGCCATCATTGGCGGTTTGAAAGTCTATGGAATTTTAGGTATAATTTACGGGCCGTTGATCGCTACTTTGTTTTTAACCCTTTCCGATATTTATTTTTCCACGTTTCAGTTCATGGTGGAACCGGACAAAAAAATGCTGGATTCATAGTCTGGCCAATCAGTTAAACGGGAGCAGTTAATTCAGGATGATTCAAAACCAAAGCACCAGTATTGAGAAAGAGATGAAACAGTCCTATCTCGAGTATGCCATGAGTGTCATTATCGGGCGGGCGCTGCCCGATGTCCGGGACGGGTTGAAACCGGTTCACCGGCGTGTGCTATATGCCATGCAGCAGCTTCACAATGACTGGAATAAACCCTATAAGAAATCGGCTCGTATCGTGGGTGATGTGATTGGTAAATACCACCCCCACGGTGACTCTGCCGTGTATGACACCATTGTCCGCATGGCCCAGGACTTCTCCTTGCGTTATACCCTGGTGGACGGCCAGGGCAATTTCGGCTCCGTGGATGGTGACTCTCCGGCAGCCATGCGTTATACGGAAATCCGTATGCGCAAGCTTTCCCACCAGATGCTGGCTGATCTTGAAAAAGAGACCGTGGAGTTCATCCCCAACTATGATGAAACCCTGGACGAACCTGCGGTGCTTCCCACCAGATTTCCGGCATTGCTGGTCAACGGCTCCTCGGGCATTGCCGTGGGCATGACCACCAATGTACCACCCCACAATATCAGCGAAGTCATTGAGGGGTTAAAGGCGCTCATTGACAATCCAGATATGGATACAAAGGCGTTGATGGCCCATATCCCGGGACCGGATTTCCCTACCTATGGCCATATTTACGGTACCAAGGGGATTTTTGAGGCCTATGACACCGGCCGGGGCATTATCACACTGCGGGCCAAGGTCGAGGTGGAGGAAAATAAGAAAACCGGCCAGGAAACCATTGTGGTTACCGAACTGCCCTACCAGGTGAACAAGGCCAAGGTGGTGGAAAAGATTGCCGAGTTAGTACGGGACAAGGTGATTACCGGCGTCTCCTATGTCCGGGATGAATCCGACCGCCAGGGCATGCGCATGGCTGTTGGGCTGAAACGCGGCGAGATGGCTGAGGTGGTAATTAATCAGCTCTATAAACATACCAATATGCAGACCAGTTTTGGTATCATCTTTCTGGCCGTGGTCAATAACCGGCCTGAGTTGCTTTCGCTTAAGGAAATCCTCAACCACTTTATTTCACACAGAACCAGCGTGATTATCCGGCGCACCCGCTATGATCTGCGCAAGGCAGAAGAACGGGCCCATATCCTGGAAGGGTTGAAGATTGCCCTGGATAACCTGGATGACGTGGTGGCCCTGATCCGCGCCTCCCAGTCACCGGAAGAGGCCAGGACCGGTTTGATCACCCGGTTTGATTTAACACAGATCCAGGCCCAGGCCATTCTGGATATGCGGTTACAGCGGCTCACCGGGTTGGAGCGGGAAAAGATCGAAACCGAATATCAGACCCTGCTTAAGGATATTGCCTGGTTCAAGGAGATCCTTGGCTCGGAAACTGTGGTCCGGGGGCTGATCAAGGATGAATTGACCGAACTTAATGATGAGTTCTCGGATGCCCGCCGCACCCGTATCGTGGAGAGCACGGCTGAAATTTCCATTGAAGATCTCATTGCCGAAGAAGACATGGTGGTCACGGTGACCCGTAGCGGATACATCAAACGTAATCCCGTGTCCCTTTATGCCAGCCAGCACCGGGGAGGTAAAGGTAAGACCGCTATGGGAACCAAATCCGACGATTTTGTGGAACATCTGTTTGTGGCTTCCACCCATGCGACCTTCCTGTTTATCACCAATGTCGGCAAGGTGTACCAGGCCAAAGTGTATGAACTGCCCATGGCAGGCCGCTCCTCCCTGGGTAAAGCCATTGTGAACCTGCTTAATTTTGATGAGGGCGAAAAACTGGCCACCGTACTCACTGTGGATGAATTTTCAGAGAACCGGTACGTGGTGATGGCCACCAAAAACGGCCGGGTGAAAAAGACCGAGCTGATGGCCTATTCTCGTCCCAGGGCAGGAGGGCTTATTGGTGTGAAGCTCGCGGAAGGCGACGAACTCATTGCCGCACGTATCACCGACGGTCACCAGGAGATTTTTCTGGGGTCCGAGGGAGGGAAGGTGATCCGGTTTCATGAAGAAGAGGTGCGTGTTGTGGGCCGCGGTTCCATGGGGGTTCGGGGCATGCGCATCGAAGAGGGCACCCGGGTGGTGGGTATGGAAGTGCTTGGAGACGAAGCCACACTGCTAACGGTGACGGAAAACGGGTATGGCAAACGTTCTGAAATTGAGGAGTACAGAACCCAAGCCCGGGCTGGAAAAGGGGTTTTCTCCATCAAAACATCCGTGCGTAACGGCAAAATGGTGGCCCTTGCCCTGGTGAGCGACAATGATGAGTTGATGCTGGTTACGGACAAAGGAAAACTGATCCGTACCGATGTCGGCGGGATCAACGTAATTTCCAGAAATACCCAGGGGGTCAAACTGATTAATCTGGCCCAGGCAGAGACCCTGATCGGCATTGCCCGGCTGCCCAAAGAGGATCAAGACCCTGATGAGGATAACAGCGGTTTTCATCCAGAAGGGGAGGATGCCGGCATTATAGATGATTCAAAGACCCATATGGATCCGGATGATCCCATAGATGACCCGGGAGACGACGCATAAGGGTGCCGGACATCGGCAGCGCCTGAGGGAACGCTTCCTTCGGGCCGGTCTGTCAGGGTTCCAGGACTACGAGGTTCTGGAGTTGTTGCTGGCATTGAATACCCCGCGAAAGGATACCAAGCAGGCCGCCAAAGATCTTCTGAAAGAATTTAAGACCCTGCCCCGGGTACTGGAGGCTGATACCCAGGCCCTTTGCCAGATTAAGGGGGTGGGGCCTGCCAATAGTTTCGGGATTCATCTGATCAAGGCTGTGGCAGACCGGTATCTTGAAACCCGGATACATAAGATGGATGTGGTCAGTAATCCTGAAAGCCTGATCGCATATTTAAACCAGACCATTGGTTACAAAAACAAAGAACATTTTTTAGGCATATTCCTGGATGCCAAAAACAGGGTTTTGGCATCCGAGGTGCTTTTCACCGGTACCCTTTCAGCTTCGGCGGTATACCCACGTGAAGTGATTGCACGCAGCCTTGCACACAATGCAGCCTCAGTGGTTTTCGCGCATAATCACCCTTCCGGGGATATTACCCCCTCTGCCCAGGATATCCGTATTACCCGGACCCTGTTTTTTGCCCTGGCATTTGCCGGGATTCAAATCCACGACCATCTTGTCACCGGCAGCCAGGGGTATTACAGCTTTGCCGCCCAAGGAGTGATGGCAAAGCTTCAAAAGGAGTTTGAGCAGATTAAATGAATAGCAAAGACGATGTTTCCCACTGTTTTGGGGATCTTGAAAAAGTGTTTCCCATGGGGCCCAATGGGCTTCGGGAAACCCCGGAACAATGCTTTTACCATTGCCCTGTGAAAACAAGATGCCTTCAACAGGCCATGGCCACAAAGGATGGCATTCAGGTTGAAGAAGAGGTGATTGAACGTTCCACCAAGGCCGGGGCGATCTCTTTTTTTGAACGCTGGTCCAGGAAGAAACAGGCCCACCGGCGTGGTTTGAAAATGGAAAAATAGTGCTGTAGTCTGTGGCAAAGGATTGGTACTGTTTTTCATGCCCGACCCCAATTACTAAGTTTGGCGCAAAACTGCACATCCATTCATTTGCAGTGAACCATAAGCTTTTTCTTATCAGGAGGATCTATGAAGTCGGTTCGAGATATAGATGTAAACGGAAAAACTTTGTTTATCCGGGTGGACTACAACCTGCCCATGGATGACCAGGGAAATATTACTGACGATAACCGGATCCGGGCCAGCCTGGAACTGATTACCTATTTAATTGAAAAAAAGGCCAAACTGGTACTGGCCTCCCACCTGGGCCGACCCAAAGGCGGCCGGGACGAAAAATTCAGCCTGAAGCCCGCAGCAATCAGATTGTCTGAGCTTCTAAATATGCCTGTGGCATTTGCCGATGATTGCATCGGGGATGTCGTGAAAAAGCAGGTAAAAGCCCTGGCACCCGGCCAGATTCTTATGCTTGAAAATTTAAGATTTCACGATGGGGAGAAGAAAAACGATGTTGAATTTGCAAAGGCCCTTGCTGATCTTTGTGATATTTATGTGAACAATGCCTTTGCCGTATCCCATCGGGACCAGGCATCGGTTACCGGTATCACGATGTATGCCAAATCATCTGTGGCCGGTTTTCTGCTTGAAAAAGAGGTGCGTTCATATTACGATTCTGTGGAACATCCTGAAAAACCCCTGGTCGTTGTCATTGGCGGCGCAAAAGTTTCCAGTAAGCTGGCTGCCCTTGAAAATATGCTCAAGTTCGTAGACTGCATGATTATTGGTGGTGCCATGGCCAATACCTTTCTTGCGGCAAATGGCGTGGATACCAAAGGCTCTATGATTGAAACGGATTTAATCAAGACCGCTTGGGATATCATGGCCCATGCAAAAGAAAAGGGCATTGACCTGCTGTTGCCGGTAGATCTGGTTGTTGCAGAGCGGTTTGACAAGGATGCCCAATTTCGTATCGTTTCTTTGGACGAGATTCCAGATGGCTGGATGGCCCTGGATATTGGTCCTGAAAGTGCCAAACGATTTGCCGCTGTTGTTGCCAATGCCGGTACCATTGTATGGAATGGCCCCATGGGGGTATTTGAAATGGACCGGTTTGCTGAAGGTACCCAGACCCTGGCGGATGCCATTGCCAGGTCTTCGGCTTTTTCCGTTGTGGGCGGCGGTGATACAGGTCTTGCTGCCAAGCAATGCGGAATTACCGAGAACGTCAGTTATATCTCCACAGGGGGTGGGGCTTTTCTGCACATGATGGAGGGAAAAGTGCTGCCCGGCGTGGCGGCCCTGGAAGAGTTCAAGTCATAGAAAGGATTACCCGAGGTGAAATTTTGCAAATCAAGACATGCGCTGAGCAGGGAGGACCGGTTGCGCCGGTCCTATTACCAGGTGTTAAGAGATGAACTGGATCAGTTTGTTCTGGAGTATTGCCTTGTGGGATCCTATAATAATTTTTTAAAGCTTCGGACCCCTTATCCCTTTGTTGAGTTAAGGGAACTCAAACCCCGGGCGCGCATCCCTTCCGTGGAGTTTGAAGCACAAAATTCTTTTCTGATCATTTTCTGTGAAAATTATATCGATAAAATTCACAAAAAGTATATCCGGTACTTTGATGTCAATAAAACAACGAAAACCAATCTGCTCCGGCTTAAAGATTTCCCTGATCTTGACAACTACAACCGGAACATAAAATGTTTTGAGTCCGACGGTTTTTTCTCTCTTCTTAAAAACTTGCTGCCCGTGGATTATGCCATTTTAATCCAGCCCAACAAGCGGATGAAGACCCAGTACGCCCTGACCCATTTTCACGTCAGGGTGGATTGGCCCATAGCCGATGCATCGGAAAATCTTGCCAAATTTTTACGTTACATCTCCAAAGACCTGTATGAGAAAGGAGATAGTTATGCTGAAAATATGCAAAAAAAATTGTTTGAATATTATGGAATACCGGTGTTGGCCGGCGGCCGGCGGACGGCTGCCGTTGTTGCGGCCCAGTATTTTCGCCAGCTCAACTCAATTACTACGGTGTATGTTGCCTCCAGCGAATCACGAAGCCTGCTGCGGCTTGATGAAAAAGGCGTGTCAAAGTCCGTTCTGGTAAAGCTTGTGGCTGACCAGGTCAAAGCCTTGTCCCAGCAGATTGGTCTTCCCCAGAGTACCTTTACCAATAATTATGTGGTCGCGCGCCAGGGCAAATTCTATATCTGTATTTTTAATGTCTGGTATGATTACACCAGCCATGCCCTTCCATCTGAAGGTGGGCGCCTTCGGGAATTGAATCCGGATAATAATTGGCTGACCGTGGCAGAAGAACATATTCTTCCCAAGCCCTCCATATCAAAGTATGCACCGATTCCCTACAAAATGATTTATACCTGACGGATTCACAAAGAAAAGTTGATACCCAGCCTAACCATTAAAAGAAATTTTAGTCCCATGGTCAAAATAAAATCGCCCATCTACTTGTCTTTTAAGCCGCCCTCGGCGTTATGCCAAAAGACGCATATACCCAATATGCGTCTTTTGGCGTGCCTTGATGGCGACTTAAAATCCGGCGTATCTGTGGCAAATTTAATTCTGACCATGGGCCTTAGAGCGTGTTTGATAATTAGCAATAAGCTTAAGCTGGCAGCAGCCTATTGAGCAAAATTGATATCATACCGATATACATGACATTTTCGCTTATCA
>PDTI01000048.1:3593-12840 GCA_002747145.1 Desulfobacter postgatei | reverse complement strand
TACGTTTGATTCCTTGAAAAAGAAAGTCAATCATGCGCTTCTTAACTTTACAGATATGAAGGAAGAAATCCTCTCGTTATTTGTTAAGTACAAAAAACTGTCGAGAACTGAATCTTATTGAATAACAGGTAGATACGGTGACCAAAATCTTTTTCTTGAAAGCTATAGTTTCGATACGGACCCTGGCGCAATAGAGCTCAAGGGCAACAACAGGATCTTGATTCAGATGACTGCACATCAATATAATAGGACCTCGACTGGTAATCGCTAACACAAAACGAACCAGACCGGCGGTCGGCTTCCAGAGTAAGTCCCGAGAAGTGATTGAAACCTCTTCAACTTTTCCATAAATTGTGCATTCGATTTTGGAAAATAGGTGCTGATGATCAAATAGGTCTGATAACCGTACTTTTTCACCATACTTTGGTGGTCGACCTGGGCCTTTTTTTTGCTGTGTCTGTGCTTCGAAATAAGCCACACAGTTCTTTTTTGCTCTTATAATCAGCATAATCAGTGGCACTTGGTGCCAGACACAGAGAACAGAACCAGCCAATTTGAAGACACTGGCACTAGGGGAAAAAGCATCCAGAGTAAGGATGCAGTAACCACTATGTTTCATGGCAAAATCTATCGCCATTTGAACAATTCTGGTTCCCAGCGTCTCTGTGCTGTCCTCAATGTTGTCGTCATCATTTACGTGAATGAGCCCTTGATGGATTTGAAGAGATAAGGGTGTACAAAAAGGAGGGGCCATAGATCCAATCAGTATGCCTATAGCTCCCCAGCAATGACCATTTCACCGTTTCATTCTGGGAAAGGACAAATCTATTCCAGTATTCAGTAACCTTATCAAGAGACCATGTTGATGATCGAAAAAAATGGAGAAAAGCATAATAACCAGTTGTGTTCAGACACCAAAATCGGCAAAAAGATGTAACACCAATCATTTCTGAGGCTCCGATAAACCCAAGAACTACCATACAAAACATGAGCCAGGTAATATTTCTTGGAAAAGCATTGCGGAAAAATCTCAGAGTCTGATAAATATAATTGAGCATTTTGGGTCCTTTTCTGTTTGAGTTTGGTCATTCACGACGCTAAAAGACCTTAAAATGCTCCTTCCATTTTTAAATGTCATGCTTTTTTTTAAAAAAAACTTAATTAATTTGATCCTCGAAATACTACATGTATGTCTGTGGTCAAATTAATTTTCCGCCTTGAACTTGAAAAAATTATCTATTCCGTAACAGCCTGTCGAAGGGAAATCTCATGAAAATGAGAACCAATTTTCACAAATTTTCTGTTAATAGCGGGGCTATTGACAGAAAAATTTGGGGGATTTGGGGCCATTTTCATGAGATTGCAGCCGATTCATCAATTATCAAACAGGCTCTGAAACCAATGTCGGATGGGTGCGCTTGCAAATAATTGGGGCTGATTTTTAAGCCGCTTTTACCAAAAAAACTTACGACTCACGAGGAGCATATCAAAGAGGCGTATGGAAATAGTCTATAAAACAAGGGAAAAATTAGCGTTGACAAGTGTATTTTCAGTAGATATTTGTATACACAAATCAGATGGGTTTTCCTTGAATAGTTAGAAAAGCTAAAAACCCGGAGACGGAGTTATTGTGCTTGAATATACGCCGATTGCCCAGTTTGCCATAGGGACCGACCACAGGGTGACAATCTGGAACAGATCCTGTGAAGTGCTTACCGGTATTTCCGCCGAGGAGATTGTCGGCACAGACAATCAGTGGAAGATTTTTTATTCTAAAAAACGGCCTGTTCTGGCAGATCTTGTTGTCGAACAGGATTATGAAAAATTTCTTGAAATATACGAAACAAAAAATCCGGCTCAGTCCAGCATTGTGCCTAATGCCTGGGAAGCAACAGACTACTTTGAAAATTTTAACGGGAAACCAAGATATATCCATTGTATGGCGGCCCCTGTTTTTGATGGCGCGGGCAACATTACAGGCGCGATCACAACCCTTCAGGATATAACGCTTCGCAAAATGCAGGAAGACGCCATGAAGCCAGAATCCAAATCTCTTCGGCAAGACTGTTCGCTGCTACAACCCTTAATGGGTGACCGCTTCAGGTTCTGCAATATCATCGGCAAAAGTCAGAAAATGCAGGCGGTCTATGAGGTGATTCTACGGGCAGCCGCCAGTTCTGACAGTGTCGTTATCCATGGAGAATCCGGGGTGGGAAAAGAGTTGGTTGCAAGGGCTATACATGATACCAGCCAAAGAAAAAACACACCGTTTATCCCGGTTAACTGTGGCGCCATTTCTGAATCTCTTCTGGAAAATGAGTTTTTTGGTCATGTGAAAGGTGCCTTTACCGGTGCTTATAGTGACAAAAAGGGCTTTTTGTGCAATATGCAGGGCGGTACCTTATTTCTTGATGAAGTGGGAGAGCTCTCCTTGAACATGCAGGTCAAACTTTTGCGGGCCATAGAAGGCGGCGGATATTCGCCGGTCGGGAGTACGGAAGTCCTTTATTCCGATTTCAGGATTGTTGCCGCCAGCAACCAGAATCTATGGGAGGAGGTTCAAAAAGGCAGGATTCGCAGCGATTTTTTTTACCGTTTATATGTGATCCCTATAGATATTCCGCCGCTGCGTGAGCGCAAGGAGGATCTTGCCCTTCTTGCAGATTATTTTTTCCGTCAGATGGATTCATCCCTTCGCTTTGATGCCTTGCCCGGAAAAGAGATCAAAGCGCTCTATAACTACCAGTGGCCCGGAAATGTCAGGGAACTGCAGAATGTTCTGCGCCGGTACGTTACCTTTAACAATCTTGATTTCATGTCTCTTCGAGATATTGCCCCCCCTGCTATGCCGCCGCCGCCCCCGGAAGTTATTGGCGTTTCTGATTCCGTCACGGATCTTCCACTCACAGATGCCGCTGCCCAGTTCGAGAAACAGCTTATTCTTTCGGTCCTTAATCGCTGTCGGTGGCACAGGGAGAACGCTGCCGAAAAATTGGGTATTTCCCGCAGGACACTCTATCGAAAAATCATGTCCCATGGGCTCATAAACGCCTTGTCATAATAATTTGACAAAATCTGATTACCTATTTTCTTTTCCTATCCCAATGAAACGCGTTCTAAATAAGGCGCTTTCCATTGGGATTAACGTACGTTGATCAGTGATTATATAACAAAATGCTGTCGGATACAGACTTAACCCAAAATGAGACAAAAACGCCCATTCATTTTAATTTCAGTATTTCAGTATATTGTGTGCTTGTATGTTTCTTTTGGGTCAATCGTGTCTTGAACATTGTTTTTTCCGTTTGCCTCCCTCATCAGCGGCCCTTTCTTTTTATCAAAATTAAATTATGCGGCTTATTTTTAATAATAATGGGGAGGTCTGGGGGACTTCTTTGGTGCAATAAACCGGCTTGACGACGCCAAAACCAAGTGGTGGCACAGTGATTGCTATAAATAGTAAGGCATAGTGGTTACTGCATTGCCAGCAATTCTCGGTGAAACCCTAACTATTTGTTATTGTTTTATGATAATTACTTTGCTTGTTCGTAAAATTTTTTATAGTAAATTCAGTGTTGACGAGGCTTTCAGAGTTTTTTCACTGAGAACCGCTGTTGCATTGCTGCAAATATTTACTAAATTCTTAAATGAATATTGTTTGTTGTTTCTAAATTGTTTTGTTGTTTTAGAATTTGTAGGAATAGAGACTAAAAAAGATTACAGAGGGTTTGAACGTTTTTGTTAACCGCCCGACGGGCTGAAGTGGCGTGGCTTCTTCGGGCCGGTTGGCAGAAAAGTTCTGTTTAAGAGGAGTGTTTTTGCAGTTTTTTTAATCAGTTGTAAATGGGAGAAGAAAATGAGAGAAGAGACATTGGCAAATCCGGGACCTCTCGGACTAATGGGATTCGGAATGACGACTGTGCTTTTGAACATTCATAATGCCGGTTTTTTTGGAATCAGTTCCATGATTCTGGCAATGGGAATTTTTTATGGAGGTGTGGCCCAGATTATCGCCGGTATTCTTGAATTTAAAAAAGGTAACACTTTTGGCCTTACGGCATTTATATCCTATGGCCTTTTTTGGTTGACCCTGGTGGCACTGATTTTGATGCCCAAATTCGGCTGGATAGATCCAACGCCCTTAAAATACATGGCCTGCTATTTGTTAATGTGGGGGGTTTTTACAATGTTCATGTTTTTGGGAACATTAAAATCCAACAAAGCACTTCAATTCATTTTTGCATCCCTGACGGTATTGTTTTTTCTTCTTGCAATTAAAGATTGGACAGGTTCCCATCTAATTGGAAAAATTGCTGGATATGAAGGTATCATCTGTGGATTCAGTGCTATTTATCTAGCTATGGCAGAAGTGTTGAACGAACAATATAACAAAGAAGTTCTTCCGATAGGTATGCCCTAACCGAAAAGAGCCCCCTTATTCAAGAAATTGAGAAAGGGGGCTTTGAACGTAATATGTAATGAACAAACAAGCGTTAAGAGGAACCAAATAATGATGAGGCGGCCCCAGCCACCACAATGCCGATAATAATATAGCGAAGCGAACGGCCTTGATGCCCCCTTCCTCAATCCTCTCTCAAACTGGTCCGTAGTCCATTCCCCCCCAAAAAAACAAATTAGACCAGAATTTGTAACAGTAACATTCGGTGAGTATTTTTTTATCAGATTTTGCCCCCCCCTTTTTTTTTATTTATCTATATTGCTCAGTTTGTTTTTCTTGAATAACTCTTTTTTGCTATTAAAGACACAACAATCAGCGTGATAAAGGCAAGGGGTTGTGATATGCTACCAGGGTTCATGGATATCGGGGCAACTTTTCTCAGTGGAAAGGTCATACACCGTAAAATAGGGAGCTGTTTTATGATAACTGAAGACGTAATCCGGGAACTCAAAGAGATCTGCGGTATCAAATTCGTAAGCTGTGACAAGACCGATCGTATTTTGTACAGCTATGATGCCACACGCAAGCAATTTTTTCCGGATGTTGTGGTCCATCCGGCCAATGCCCAAACCGTATCCGCGATTATGAAAATTGCCCACACCCACCGCATCCCGGTTTACCCCAGGGGGGCTGGCAGCGGATTCACCGGCGGTGCACTGCCGGTCAATGGGGGTATGGTTATGGGAATGAACCGGATGAACCGAATCCTGGAGATTGACCAGGAAAACCTTGTGGCCGTGGTGGAGCCCGGTGTGGTAACCGGGGATTTTCAAAAGGCGGTGGAGGCGTTAGGGTTGTTTTACCCCCCGGACCCGGCCTCCCTGAAAGTCTCCAGCCTGGGCGGAAATGTGGCCGAATGCGCAGGCGGTCCCCGGTGTGTCAAGTACGGTGTGACAAAGGATTATGTCATTGGTCTGGAGGTGGTGACACCTACAGGTGATTTGATAGAAACCGGCGGTACCACCATGAAAGGGGTGGTGGGCTACGACCTGACCAAGCTTTTTTGCGGTTCGGAGGGCACGTTGGCTGTTATTACAAAGATCATTCTCAAGCTGCTTCCCAAACCCCAGGCCAAGAAGACTATGCTGGTGGTGTTTGATGCCATTGACGGTGCTGCCAAGGCCGTATCCGCCATTATTCGTGAAAAAATCATTCCCGCCACCTTGGAATTTATGGACAGCCGGACCCTTGATTGCCTGAGGCAGACCGCAGGACTCTCCATGCCGGAAGATGCCCAAGCAGCCCTGATTATAGAGGTGGACGGGGACAGGGCGTTTCTGGATCAGCAGGCCCAAAGAATTTTAAAGGTGATCAAATCTCTGGGCGTTTTGGAGAACCGGGTCGCCAATAGCTTTGAGGATAGCGAAGAGATCTGGAATATCCGCAGGGCGATTTCTCCTTCATTGAAAAAGCTTGGGCTGGAAAAGTTTAACGAAGATATCTGTGTGCCCAGGTCAAAGCTGCCCGAGATGATCCGCCGAATTGAGCAGATTTCCGAGCAATATAACCTGCCCATCGTAAACTTTGGCCATGCCGGAGACGGAAATATTCACGTCAATATCATGGCAAACAAAGACGATGCAGAACAAATGGCCGATGCAGAACTTGCTATTGAAGCATTGTTCCGGGCCACTCTGGCGTTGGGCGGAACCATGAGCGGAGAACACGGTGTCGGCATCATGAAGGCGCCCTATCTTTCCCTTGAGTTGTCTAATGCGTCTATCCGCTACATGCAAACGCTTAAAAAAGCGCTGGACCCGCATAATATTCTCAATCCGGGCAAGATTTTTTCAGGCGATGCCTGTCCGCTTCCCGGAGCTATGCAATGAAGGATCTGGAACAATACCGGGCGTGGAGCCAGGCCTGTGTTCAGTGCGGGGCCTGCCGGGCCACATGCCCGGTGTTCAAGGCCGAGAACCATGAAGGCGGTGTGGCCCGGGGGAAAATTGCCCTTGCCCGGGCCATGATGGATGGGCAGGTTTTCCCCGAAGACAGACTGCTCCATGATCTGTCCCAGTGCCTGCTGTGCGGCAGCTGCACACACCTGTGCCCCAACCAGGTGCCTACGCCGGAGATTGTGGCAGCAGCCCGTATGGAAGTGGCCCGGAAAAACGGCTTATCCGGATTTGGAAGAGGTGTGGCAGCCTTGCTTACACATAAAAAGGTCATGGGGTGGATGAGTCAAAGCGGTCATCTGGCTTCCCGGCTTTTGTGCCGGCAGGTTCCTGAGACAAGCGGCTTGAAACTACGATTTCCTGTGCCGGGTGTCCCCAATGAGCGCACCATACCCAAGCCGTCGTTTACACCCTTTTTGAAACGGGATATCCGCCAGACGGTTTCCCCGTCAACAAGTTTAAGCGTCCTTTTTTTCGCTGGCTGCGGTATCAATTATCTTTATCCTGAAATCGGTGAGTGCCTGGTGCGTATTCTCAACTTCATGGATATCCATGTGACCCTCACCGATGAACAGGGGTGCTGTGGCCTTCCCGCCCTGTCCGCCGGTGCGCAAGATGCGGTGGAAACCCTTGCCAAGGGAAATTTAAAGGCTTTGAAGTCCCACGCCTTTGACCATATACTTACGGCCTGTGCCTCCTGCTACGGTGCCCTGGCCGGGACGTACCCCACCCTGGGGGCGGAGTATCAGCTCTTTGCCGAAAAAACCCGGGACATCATGACGTTTCTGATGGATATGGACCTGGCAGACAGGCTGGCATCTCTTCCCCGATCAGAGGAGCGGATTCAGGTCACCTATCACGACCCCTGCCATCTGCGAAATCATGGGTTGACCCGGTCTCCCAGGCAATTGCTCTCTGCGTTGCCCCAGGTCGACTATGTTGAGATGACCGATGCGGCAACCTGTTGCGGTCTGGGGGGCACTTTTTCCGTACATCATTATGAAACCAGTCAAAAGATCGGCAGCCAAAAGGCGAACCATGTTGCCCAAAGCGGGGCCCAAATTGTGGCAACGGCTTGTCCCGGATGCCTGATCCAGCTCCAGGACAGCCTGAACCGGGAAAAGATTCCTGCCAGGGCAGTCCATCTTCTGGAGCTGGTGTGCCAGATACTACCCGTCACATACCCCTGACCGGCGGTGAATCACATCCGTTGGCCTGCTGATCTGCCATTGCCGACATCAAGGCTCTGGTGCCGGGGCCGGGCATGCCGGAGCCGATGATAGAATCATCCACCTGAATCACAGGCACAATGCCTTTGTTGGTTCCGGTGATGAAAAGTTCGGAGGCAGACAGCAGGGTGTCCAGGGAAAGATCCTGTTCAGATACGGGAAACAGCTTTTTCCCAAGGGAGAGGACGATGCTGCGGGTAATGCCCTTGAGCACCCCTTTTGCAGGGGTAACCAGGGTGCCGTCAATCAGAGCAAACAGATTACTGGTGGTGCCTTCGAGAACCATTTTGTCCTGGGTGATATAAATTGCCTCCACAGCGTCATGGGCCCTTGCTTGCTTCAACGCCAGCACCGCAGGGATGTAATTGGTGATTTTGGCATCAGGGAGCACACGCTGCTGGGCAAAGGTGATCACCTTTATCCCCTTTGTATACCAATGGGCAGGCAGGGCTGGCAGATCCGTCATCAGAATAAGGAGCCTGGGAGTACCCACCGGGTTGAAAAAATCAGGGCTGGATCCCCCTGTCAAAAGGATGCGGATATTGGCCTCATCCATAGGGTCATTTTTTTCAATGAGGTTAAAAACAATCTCCTTGATCTCTTCTTGGGTCCATGCCGGTGTAAGACCGATTTTTTCAGCCGATGACAAAAACCGGTCAATATGCGCGTCAAGGCAGTATGGCCTGCCTCCAATGGTTCTGATAATGTCGCAGACTGCATAGCCCCTGAGTACGGCCAGATCGTCCACAGGAATCATTGCTTTGTCCCAGGGCAGAAATTTCCCATCCACATAAACTGTTTTCAATGCAAATATCCTTATGTAAAATTGAAAAATAGATCCAAGTATAGTAAAAAATTGTATTTAAGGCCCATGATCAAAATTAAATCTGCCACAGATACGCCGGATTTTAAGTCACCCTCAAGGCAGGCATATTGGTTATATGTGTCCTTTGGCGTAACGCCGAGAGTGGCTTAAAAGACAAGTAGATGGGCGATTTTATTTTGATCATGGGCCTAAACTGAATATTACAAATGTTCTTTGGCCGGATATGCAAGGCAAAAGGGCACACAGCGATAGTCGTCTAATGATAGATTTAATATATTCATGCACCCAACAGGTTTCAATTGAAAAAAATAAAAGTTTGGCGTTTCAAGGAGAAAAATATGGGATTGATTGCAGGCATTCAATATAATATCAAGGGGCTTGTCCTGGCGTTAAGAACACCGTCACTTTTAATGCTCGGACTGATAAGATTTGCCGTGATCTTGGTTTTAACCCTTGTTTTGGCCGGCATGGTGCTGTACTGGCACAATGATATTTTTTCCATGATATGGCAAATGCCCGAGTCAAGGTGGTTGATCTGGCTGTGGCACATGATCTCATGGGTTCTGACATTTATTCTGCTGGGATTTTCCATGCTGGCCTCTTATCTGATTTCCCAGATTTTTTTCTGTATTTTCATCATGGATTATATGTCCCGGATCACAGAACGGATGGTGCTTGGAGAGCAAGTCCCGGGTGATCATACATCCATATTCGGATTGTTTTTGTATCTGATTCGCCAGGAAATCCCCAGAGCTGTGGTGCCTGTACTGATATCGGTTGCCCTGATGATTTTAGGGCTGTTTACCCCTGTAAGTCTTGGCGTTATCGCCGTCTCATC
>PDTI01000048.1:0-3556 GCA_002747145.1 Desulfobacter postgatei | reverse complement strand
CCGGTAGGCGCTACCTTATATTATATAGATAAAGACAAAAAAACACATGGCAGTGGCACTGATCTGTAAAACGACCGACAGGCAAACACAGGAAAAAAGTACACCTGAATTTGACCAGGGTGCTGAACCGGTTATTTTGTGCAAAAACTGCAATGCCGTTGTGACAAAACCTGAATTCGCCATCCATTCAGAACATGGGTTTTCCCAAACCTTTGCCAATCCGGCCGGCCATGTGTTTGAGATCGGTTGTTTTGCCGCAGCCCCAGGTTGTCGCCAAGGATCAGAATCCTCCAGCGAGTTTTCATGATATCCCGGATACCAATGGTGCATTGGAATATGCCGTCATTGTGCTTTTCAGCTTGGATGGGTTTTTCTGCCTGTTCTGCACGGACAGGGCTCAAAATTTTACGGGCTTGTTCTGGACCATCTTATTTTTCCAGAATAAGTAATCATTTTACATGTGATTTATTATCTGCTATAGAATCTTTTGTTAAATAAAATATAGGTAGATAGCAGTTCCACCGTGCCTTGGGGTACCTGGTTCTGACTGCTCAATGCCAGATCGGGCAGCATTAAATTTAGATAGGAATATTGGCTATGAGTTTTCGAAAAAAACTTGTTCTCAAGAGATCGGCTATTGCGATGATCGCTTTGGAAGAGAGTAACACGCCCTTTTTGATACCCGCAGTCGACAAATTTAGGACCATTTCGCTGTTACACGTTGGTATACAGATACACCAGTGTCTGCACACCGGTACAGCAGGAAATAGGCACAATCCGTTGATGATCTAGGCAAGAAAGCATCCATTGCCTGTTTGGTGCTTGATATACGTTTACAGGAGATGGATACACATGGATATTAACTGATAACGTTAAGGTTACACATGCAAAAAATTAAACAAGACGAAAAACGCGTGCTCGTCATTGGCGGTGGCGTTGGCGGCATCAAGGCAGCCATTGATCTTTCCGAATCCCGGAAAAAGGTCCTGCTCATTGATTCCGACTATGCCATTGGTGGATTAATGACCCAGCTGGACCGCACTTTTCCAACCAACAATTGCGATTTGTGTACAGTTGCTCCCCACCTGTCCGCAACAGCCAGGGAAAAGTTTCTTCAGGTCAGCACCATGACAGAGCTCACCAGTCTGTCCGGAGAGGCCGGTGATTTTACGGCCACATTAAAAACCGCTCCCCGATTCATTGACATTGACAAATGTACAGCCTGCGGAGAGTGTTTGAAAAAATTTCCAGAAGCCGTCAGATTTACCCCGGGGCTTGACCCAAGGGCGCCTACCTGTATGCGGTATCCCCAGTCCACACCCTATGCCTATTCCATTGATATGGAAAAAGTAGATGATGTGGAAGCCCTCAAAGCGGTCTGTAAAGCCGGCGCCATTGTGCCTGACGACAATGGCCAGGAAGTCGAGATCAAAGTCGGATCTGTCGTCCTTAGTGTTGGCGCACAGATGTTTGACTCAAGTGTCCTGGATAATTTTGGCAGTGGTAAATTTGACAATGTCGTCCCTGGTCTTGAATATGAACGGATTATGTCCGCATCCGGGCCGTTCCAGGGTAATCTGGTTAGAAAATCAGATCAGCAACGGCCGAAAAAAGTGGCCTGGATACAATGTGTTGGGTCCAGGGGGATTAACCGGCACGATGTTCCCTACTGTTCAAGTGTATGCTGTATGTATGCCCTTAAAGAGGCCATGGTAACCAAAGAGCGTTTTGGTCATGATATTGAAACGACCATCTTCTTTATGGACATGCGCACCTATGGTAAGGACTATGAGCAGTACTACAACCGCGCCAGAAAAGATTTCGGTATCCGTTTAATCCGATGTAAACCCCATACCATCATTGAACTGCCTGATAAATCCCTTGAGATTACCTACGCCCAGGAAGAGCTGTCAGCCATGGAAAAAGAAACATTTGACATGGTTGTACTCTCCACCGGTTTCAGACCCAACCAGAAAACCATTGCGCTGGCAGACACACTGGGCATTGACCTGAACGAACACAATTTTGCAAAATCCGGCACCATGGATCCTGTGAGAACCTCCAAAGACGGTGTGTATGTCTGCGGTGTTTTTGAAAGTCCCAAGGATATTCCGGAAACCATGGTCCAGGCATCTGCTGCAGCCTCCATCGCAGGCATGGCCGTGGAAAGTGCCGAATGGGTTGACGATGCCAATCCCTATCCGCCCCAAAAAGATGTTAACGGCCAAGATCCGAAAATTGGTTTTTTTGTTGTTGACTGTGACGGGGACATTGGCAAGGCCATGGATATTGATCAAATCCTGGAAAATGCCAAAGCCAATCCCGACGTGGCCGTGGCAGAGGCGTTTAAACTGACCTGTTCCTTTGAATCCATGGAAAAGATTGAGGTCCTGATCAAAGGCCATAATCTGAACCGGGTGGTCATTGGCGCCGGTTCCCCGCGAACTCAGGAGATGATGTTCCAGGATATGCTCAGGCGTGCAGGGCTCAACCCCTACCTTCTTGAGATGGTTAACTTGAGAGACCAGAATGCCTGGGCCCATAATGACCCAGCCAAAGCCCTGGAAAAAGCCTTTCAGCTGGTTCAGATCGGCATCTCCGGCGTCAGAAAAGCCAGACCCCTGGCGGAAAATATGCTTCCCACAAACCAGAATGCACTTGTTGTGGGCGGCGGTGTCACAGGCATGACAGCTGCGCTTGAACTGGCTGAACAGGGTACGCTCACCTACCTGGTTGAAAAGAGATCCAAGCTTGGCGGTATTGCCATGAACCTGTCCCGAACCATTGAAGGTGATGATGTGGCAGCCTTTATGAAGGATCTTTTGGACAAGGTCTCTAACCATAAAAATATCAAGGTGTATACCAACGCTGTGGTTATAGATCACAAAGGCGTGCCCGGCAGGTTTACCACCGGCATTAAAATAGGCCCGGGTAATATCCGTGAACAGATTGACCACGGAGTTACCATCCTTGCCACAGGTGCAACACCCAACCGTCCGGACGTTTACGGCCTGGGCAAGCTTGACAAGGTCATAAACCAGCTTTATCTTGACGCCCTCCTTCAAAATAACGAAAGCAAAATCAAAGAGATGAGGCAGGTGGTGATGATCCAATGCGCCGGTTCCAGGGAAGCAGATAATCCCAATTGTTCACGGCTCTGCTGCCAGGCATCTGTTAAAAATGCCCTGCGCCTTCTCGAAATCAATCCGAATATTGAAATTTTTGTACTGTACAGGGATATACGGACTTACGGATTCTGGGAAGATTATTATAAAGAAGCCCGGAATAAAGGTGTGAAGTTCATCCGTTTTGACCTTGACCATCGTCCTGTTGTCCGGGAAGAAGAAGGCAAGACCATTGTCCGCACCCATGACTTTGTTCTGGGACAGGATATTGACATTGAAGCCGACTGCGTGGCGTTAAGTACCGGTTTGGTTGCCAATGAGGAGACCACAGGTGAACTTGCACGTCTGTTCAACCTGCCCAAAACCGAGGATGGTTTTTTCCTGGAAGACCATGTGAAGCTCAAACCCATTGACATGGCCCTTCGCGGTTT
>PDTI01000047.1 GCA_002747145.1 Desulfobacter postgatei | reverse complement strand
TAAGCTTGTCAAGGATTCGAAGCACCTTGTGGGTTTCTGATTCTTTGATGATAGAATTAAAGGCAACATATACCTGAATCCCTTTTGAATGGGCAAATTGGGTCAGTCTTGCCAACTCTTCAATGGAAAAATTATCCGCTTCCATGCGGGCTGAAAATATTTTAAGGCCGCAGTAAACTGCATCGGCACCAGCCGCTATGGCCGCAAGAAAAGAGTGAATATCCCCGGCTGGTGCCAGAATGATGGGTGGTTTTATTCTGGCCATGGGCCTTAGGCTTCAGGCATGCATATTTTACAGGGTTTGTAGCCCTGGGTTTCTGCCTCTTGTTTTGTGATAAAATCCATACTGCAGTTTTTACCATTGGCAAAATTACACGTTACCTCATGGAAAACCAGGGTTTCAATATTTCCTTTAAAATTAACCTGTTCACCTGCCGGGGCCCCGGCTTCGGGTGTTAACGCGTCAGCAGGGTTCCGGGACAAGGTTGCGTCTGTTTCAGATTCTTGCGCTATGTCTGATTCCGGCTGTTCATCTGGTTCGTCTGCACTGTTTTCATCTGGTGTTTCCATGGGGTCCAGCACCGGTGTTATATCTTGATCATTAAGGACAGGTTTGCTTTTTTCTTCTGAATTCAAGGCGTTTTTTTCTGTTCTATGATTTGGTTGTCTTTCCGGTGGGTCAAACGTTGCCTCAGTGTTGTCTGCCTGCTTGAGTTCTGTAATGCCAAGATATATTGCAATGGCACCGCCAAGGATCATGAATACAGGAAGCAGTCCTGCTAAAAAATGTAAAAATTTAAAAAAAGTGAACGAAAAAGCAGGTACGCCAATAAGTAGTACCAAGGCACCGATGATGTCAATAGTCCGGCTATTAACAGAAAATTTGTGAAAATTGGTTCTCATTTTCATGGAATTTCGCTTCGATTCCCTAATTATCAAACACGCTCTTAGGGATCAGAATTTAAGCCTCCCCCAAAGCCGTACACTACCCTTTTTAAAGTGAAGTTTGCCGTATTGTCAAGGCAATGGCGCAAAAATTGAAATTTATCACCCTTGGAAAGCCCGCACACCGACATCAAAACATAAAGATTCTCTAAACATCCAAAAAGGATTGGTAATTTCTTTTAAGGTTATTTAATATGCCAACGTATTGTTTCCATAATCAAAGCGTATCCTTTCCGGATTTCAATAAGGATTAAATCGGTTGATGAAATCAGGTGTAGAACCCATTTTTTGCAGTTTAAAACCCAAGGATGTCATTGGGGTCGCCGCACCATCGGCCAGGTTTGATGCGCAGATGTTCCAAAAAGGGATCCTGTGTCTTGAATCCATGGGGTTTGAAGTTCACATCCCCAACGGTATAACAGGCCGGCACCGGTACCTTGCAGGTACGGACCAGCAGCGGGCGGATCTGCTGAATTCGCTGTTTGCCGATTCTGGAGTCAAAGGCATCATTGCGGCAAGGGGGGGATTTGGTGCCATGCGCCTTTTGCCGTTGTTGGACTGGGATACCATTGCCAGAAATCCCAAACTGTTTATGGGGTTTTCAGATGCTACGGCTTTGATCAGTTCCCTGGTGTCCAAAGCCGGAATCTGTGCCCTGCATACCCCAAATTTGGTTTCCCTTGGCCATGCGGATAAAAAGACACTGGACAGTTTCCTAGAAACCTTGGTAGGCTGCTTTACACGAATTGATCTTCCTTCTGATCAGGTGCTTGTAAAAGGGCGTGCCGCAGGACGGCTTATGGGCGGAAATCTGGCGACCCTTGTTCATATGATCGGAACAGCGTATCAGCCTGATTTTACAGACAGCATCCTTTTCATCGAGGACGTGGATGAACCAGCATACAAGATTGACCGGATGCTGACCCAGATGAAAATGGCCGGTGTGTTGGAAGGTGTTAAAGGGGTTGTGACCGGGTCTTTTGAAAATTGTGACAATGACGGCTATATCCCGGAGATTATTCAAGAGGTGTTTGGGGATACAACCATGCCGATCTGCATGGGAATTGAGGTTGGTCACGGATCGGTGAACCTTTCTCTTCCCATGGGGGGCAAGGTCATTCTGGATGCAGACCATGCATGCCTTGAATGGGATGTTGCTGTAAAATGAAACATCGTGCTTTTCAAAAGATTGATGACGCCATGGCCGGTGCTGTGGCTGAGGGCGTGTTTCCGGGTGCTGTGCTGCTGTGTGCGCACAAAGACCATATTTTTTACCACAAGGCCTTTGGTGTGACAGACATAAGATTTGGAAAACCTGTGGCGATGAATACGGTTTTTGATCTGGCCTCCCTGACCAAACCCCTGGCCACAGCCCTGGCCGTGGCCGATCTGATTTCATCAGAACAGTTATCCTTGAAAACTTATTTAAAGGATCTCCTGCCCGCTGCCTGTGGAACGGACAAAGCCGGAATCACCATTGACATGTTGCTGCGCCACAGGTCCGGTCTGCCTGCCCACCGTCCATATTTTAAGTCGCTTTCTGCGCCTGCCCCCGGCGTGACAGCCGCAGAATGCCTGCGGCAGCGGGTGCTGGAGGAACCTCTGGCATATAAACCTGGTGCCAGGGAAATTTACAGTGATTTGGGATTTATTCTTTTGGCCTGGGTGGTGGAGTCTCTGTCCGGTGTCCGGCTGGACACATTTGTCAATGACCGGATTTTTGGGCCGTTAAAAATTTATGATCTGTTTTTTAAGCCCCTTGGCGCTGATGTCACAAGGCCTGTGGGGGAAAAACCGTCTCTTGTTTTTGCTGCGACCTCGTGTTGTCCCTGGCGAAAAAAAATGATGTTAGCAGAGGTGGAGGATGAAAATGCCTGGGCTGCAGGCGGCATTGAAGGACATGCCGGGTTGTTTGGTACTGCTGCCGGGGTTCATCGTCTGTGCTGTGAGATCCTGATGGCCCTTGATAATAAAGAGACCAAAGTAATAAATTCTGCCGTTATTCGATGTTTTGCGGATAAAAAGAATGGAATGGTGCGTCCAGCAGGTTTTGATTCTCCAAGTCAAGGTAATGCATCATCAGGCCGTTTTTTTTCTAAACGATCTGTCGGACACTTAGGCTTTACCGGCACATCCTTCTGGATAGATCCTGCCAACGGTTTGATCGCGGTACTTTTGACCAATCGGGTACATCCGAGCCGGGAAAATATTGCTATAAGGAAATTCAGGCCCAGGATTCATGATTTGATCGCATCTATCTATATGAATAATATACTGGTGTGAAAAACTTTTATTCTTGTAAAAAAAACTTAAGTTTGTTAGCAACTGTTTTTTGTTAGTATTTTTTCATGATCTATTTGATAAAACACAACTTCCAATTTTGTATGAAAGAGGACAAATGAACTTTGTAACTGATACTTTGCTTGGGGCCTTTTCCAATGATCTGGCCATTGATCTTGGCACTGCAAATACGCTGGTTTATGTTAAAGGAAAAGGAATTGTATTAAGTGAGCCTTCAGTGGTGGCGGTCAGAACAGATAAGCGAACCAGAAACAAAGTGCTTGCGGTTGGGCTGGAAGCAAAGCGTATGCTGGGAAGAACACCGGGAAACATTGTGGCCATCCGGCCCATGCGAGACGGTGTGATTGCTGATTTTGCAGTGACCGAAGCCATGCTCAAGCATTTTATCCGTAAAGTTCATAATAACAGAAAAACCTTGGTTCGCCCAAGAATTGTTATCGCGGTGCCTTCGGGCATCACCCAGGTGGAAAAACGGGCGGTCAGGGAAAGCGCGGAATCCGCCGGTGCCAGGGAGGTCTTTCTGATTGAAGAACCTATGGCTGCGGCCATCGGTGCGGGGCTTCCCATTACGGAACCCACCTGCAATATGGTTGTGGATATTGGCGGTGGCACCACTGAAGTGGCGGTGATCTCCCTGGCCGGCATCGTCTATACCCAATCCCTGAGGGTGGCCGGGGACAAGATGGATGCGTCCATCAGCCAGCATATCAAACGCAAATATAATCTGCTCATCGGTGAAAGAACCGCAGAAATTATCAAAACAACCATTGGCAATGCCTATCCTGATCCGGAGCACCTTGAGACCATTGAAGTCAAGGGCAGGGACCTGGTCTCAGGTATTCCCAAAATTCTGGCCATTGATTCTGAAGAGGTCAGACTGGCTATTTCCGAGCAGATTGAAGCCATTGTTGAAACCGTCCGCATTGCCCTGGAACAAACCCCGCCGGAACTGGCCGCAGATATCGTGGACACCGGTATTGTTTTAACCGGTGGCGGGGCCTTGTTGAAAAATCTGGACAAACTGATTCGGGAAAAATGCGGTCTTCCCATTGTCGTGGCTGATGATCCCTTATCCACCGTGGCACTGGGCTGCGGCAAATCCCTTGACAGTATTGAAATTCTTAAAGAAGTGGTCATCAGCTAAAGGTAATGTTTTCCAGGCGGATCATGATGATTGTGGGCGTGGGCGTTTTTATTTCGGTGGCGCTTACCGTAATTGCCATGTCCAGCCGGGAGACCCTGCCGGAAAGTGGTGTTGAAAGCGTGTCCATAACACTTATATCTCCTTTTCAGTTTGCGACCTCCCGTATTATGGGGTTTACCGAATCAATATGGCAGACCTATTTTTCATGTGTACTTGCCGTGGAAGAGAACCATCAGTTGCGAAGTCAGTTGGCAAAGGCCCGGTACACAGTCAACAGGTGCAAAGAGCTTGAGCTTGAAAATGCCCGTTTAAAAAAGTTTGTCAATTTCCAAAATTCCGTACCCGCTGCCTATGTGGCAGCCCAGGTGATTGCCCGGGATCCATCTCCCTGGTTTAAAACCATCATGATTGATAAGGGTGAAAAGGACGGGTTGTGCAAAGGTCTGCCGGTGTTGGTGTCAGAAGGAATCCTGGGGCGGATTATTAAAGTGTCCGGCAGTTTTTCCCGGGTGTTGCTGATTACCGACCGTAATTCTGCTGTTGATGCGTTGATTCAAAAGACCCGGGTCCGGGGTATGGTCAAAGGCAATCATAATGACACCTGCTCTTTTGTCTATACCTTGAAAAAAGATCAGGTACAGCCGGGCCAGGTCATTGTCTCCTCAGGACTGGATCAGGTCTTTCCCAAGGGATTGAGAATCGGAACAGTGGTGGATGTACAGAAAAATCATTCCCAGCTGTTCCAGGACATCATCATAAAAACGGCGGTGGATTTTGATAAGCTTGAAGAAGTGCTGGTGTATAAAAATGCCCATTGACAGGCGGATGTTGTGGGTATGATGAATTTCATCTTTTTTTTCTTTTCCACCCTGGGTATGGTTCTCATCCAAACGGTTGTTCTTCCTGATTTCTCATGGTTTCCCCACTGTTTTGATCTGATGATTATCAATGTGCTGTATCTAAGCCTTGTTTACCCGGGCTACTGGGCGGGTTTCTGGCTTATGATCATCGGCATCATCATGGACAGCTTGTCAGGTGCGCCGTTTTTCCTTCATACCATGGCGTATATCTCTATTTACCTGATTATTTTTTTTCTGCGCCGCCTGGTTTTCCCGCGCAGCACTATTTTTGTCTTTATTGTCGGCCTGGCATCCGCCTGCATTTATCAGGCTCTGGTGATCTTCAGTGTTTTTCTCCTCCAGGGCCGCAACGCTATTTCAGCTGCGGATTACAGCCTTTACATTGGCCAGGTTATCTGGGCCGCGATTGGTATTCCCATGGGCGTCTGGTTGCTGGAAACCATGCACCAGAGTTTTTTACATGCCCTGAAACAGTCCCACAGGGGGTAATGTGGTCGAAATCAACCAAAACTCAGATAGAGAATGGATCAAGCATCGATATATAGGAGCTGGCCTGGGTTTTGTTTTTATTTTCGGCGTCCTTTTTTTAAGGCTTGTTTATCTTCAGATGATCCACGGGGAGGAATACCGGCGTTTGTCTATGACCAATTGTGTCCGGCTCAAAAGTATAAAATCTTCCCGGGGGTTGATTTATGACCGCAATGAGAACTTGCTTGTGGACAACCGGCCGGCGTTTGATTTGACCATTGTGCTGGAGGATGCCAAACCCTTGAACGACACCCTTGAAGGCCTGGCTGGATTGACCGGTGATTCCTGTGAAGATCTGATGGCGACCATAAAAAAGGCGGGCCGGTCAGCATTTTATAAACCACTTGTCCTGAAACGCGATATAACACGGGATCTGCTTGCAGTCATAGAGGCCCATCTGTTTGATTTACCCGGTATTCACATCGATATTGAACCCACCAGAAATTATATTCATCGGAAAATGGCTGCCCATCTTCTTGGCTATCTTGGTGAGATCAATAAAGAAGAATTGGCTTCGGGTAAGTTCCCCAATGTCCGGTCCGGGGATTCCATTGGCCGGTACGGGGTTGAAAAAAGTTTTGAGTTGGATCTCCAGGGCAAAAGGGGAGGGCACCAGGTTGAAGTGGATGTCACCGGCCGGGTGATAAAAATTCTTAAGACTGTGGAACCTGTTTCCGGAAAAGACCTGATCCTGACAATGGATATGGCCCTTCAGCAGAAGGCTGAACGTTTGCTGGGGGAAAATAATGGGGCTGTTGTGGCCCTTGACCCCTCAAACGGAGATGTGCTGGTGATGGCATCATCACCTGGCTTTGATCAGAATGATTTTATTGGTGGTATCTCCAGCAGGAAATGGCAGGCGCTGCGGGACCATCCGGGCAGGCCCATGAACAACAAAGCAATACAGGCCGAATATCCGCCAGCGTCCACATATAAAATTATCACGGCCCTGGCGGGACTTGAAGAAAGGGTCATTAACCGCAATTCAATGGTTTTCTGTCCGGGATTTTACAGGTTTGGCAACCGGCGTTATCATTGCTGGAACAGGTATGGACATGGCAATTTAAATGTTGAGGATGCCATTACCCAGTCCTGCGATGTCTTTTTTTATCAGACCGGCGAAAAAATTGGGGTTGATGCCCTGGCAAGGTATGCCCACGGCTCTGGTCTGGGGCGGCTGACCGGCATTGATCTGGCCCATGAGCGCACGGGTTTGATCCCCACGTCAGCATGGAAAAAAAAGCGGTTCAGGGAACCGTGGCAGGCTGGTGAAACCCTGTCCATCAGTATCGGTCAGGGATTTAATCTGGTTACCCCTTTGCAGATGGCTGTGTTCATTTCTGCGATTGGAAATAATGGCACTCTCTACCGGCCAAGGCTTGTCCGATCCGTTCAGGATGGAAACGGGCAGGTGATCAGGGAAATTGAACCCGAGATAATCGGTGGGTTGCCGGCTTCCAAAAAAAATCTGGCCATTGTGAAAAAAGGACTTTTAGATGTTGTTCATGGCAACCGTGGTACTGCCCGGCACATCCGTATTCCCGGCATTCAAATCGCTGGAAAAACAGGTACGGCACAGGTTTTTTCCCGTAAAGTCGGGGAGAAATTTGACAACAAAAAACTCAAGCGTATCCTCCAGGATCATGCCTGGTTTGTTTGCTATGCGCCGGCACAGAACCCAAAAATCGCCATTGCCGTGATCATTGAACATGGCGCACATGGCTCCAGTGCCGCAGCACCCGTTGCAAAAGAGTTGATCCATGCCTATCTCGGGGATCCAGACGTCCCAACTGCCGTGGTCAGGGATGACCCGGCGCATCTGGAGTAAAAAAAATGTTTGACCGCCGTCTCATTTCCAATTTTGACTGGGGATTTCTTTTCGTTATTTTTTTGATAAGCATTCTGGGACTGACCATCCTGTATTCCGCAGTGACAGCCGGATACGCTGGAACTGCCCTGCCCCCCCTTTTTAAAAAACAGGTTGTCTGGCTTGCTGTTGGTTTTGTTATTATGATGGGCTGTCTTGTCATTGATTTTAAAGAGTTTGCCAAACTGCATTTATTTATATTTACCGCATGTGTGGGACTTTTAGTTGCCACCTGGCTTGTGGGGGATACCGGTGGCGGCTCCCAGCGCTGGCTGGTATTAGGCCCTGTTCGGGTTCAGACCTCGGAACTGATGAAAATTTCTTTGATCATCAGCATGGCTTCGGTGCTGGCAGACAGTATCAGTCCCGAAGGCCTAAGTTTTCAGCATCTGATCAAGCCGGCGATTTTATGTATGATTCCCTTTGGCCTCATTGTGATCCAGCCCGATCTTGGTACGGGGCTTTTGCTTCTGCTTATTGCCGGGAGCCTAACTTTATTTGTAAAAGTCGAAAAAAGAGTGTTATTCATTCTGGGCGGCGTTGGGGTCTCCATGGTTCCCCTGGTATGGTTTTTCGGTCTTAAGGATTATCAGAAAGAAAGAATTTTAACCTTTTTGAATCCGGAGCGGGATCCCCTGGGTGCCGGGTATCACATCATCCAGTCCAAGATTGCCATCGGTTCGGGGATGCTTACCGGCAAGGGATTTCTCCATGGCACCCAGAATGCGTTAAATTTTTTGCCTGAACAGCACACGGATTTTATTCTTTCGGTATTGGCTGAAGAGTGGGGGCTTGCGGGGTGTGCTGTACTGCTGACGCTCTATTTTATTTTGCTGTTTTGGGGGCTGAACATCTCCTATAACTGCCGGAATATGTTTGGTTCCCTTTTGGCCATGGGGGTCACCATTATGATATTTTGGCAGATTTTTATCAATATCGGCATGGTGATGGGGCTGATGCCGGTGGTCGGGGTGCCGTTGCCCCTGATCTCCTACGGCGGATCCTCGGTTGTGACGAACATGGTTGGGTTTGGTATTTTGCTGAATATCAGCATGCGAAAATTTAACACGTCCTGATTCTTAAAAGCCTGTGGTGTGCCGGGCACGGTACATGTTCTTAAAAGAGAGTTGAATGTATAGCGTTTCAAAACAGTTGACAAGTCTTAGAGCGTGTTTGTTAATTAGGGGATCCAAGCAAAATCTCAGGAGTGCAGCCGATTCATCAATTATCAAACACGCTCTAAGCCGGGCTTGTTCAATAATAGGATAAGATCGTGGTTCGTTCCCCACACGATCTATCCTTAT
>PDTI01000046.1 GCA_002747145.1 Desulfobacter postgatei | reverse complement strand
CCGTTGGCATAACGTCAAGGGCGGCTTAAAAGACAAGCAGATGGGAGATTGTATTTTGATTTTGTGCCTTAGGCCAGCTTTCTTCTGAGTAGGGCAAGTCCAATTATGCCGCTGCCGATTAACAATATACTTGCAGGCGCAGGAACTGCCTCCAAATGAGTTAAGGCCGTATCCGCTATCAGTTGGTGACCCACCGAAGACGGATGAAACCCATCAGTCCAGAATAATTCCCGCCACTCCGACGTTTGGGGTGTAAAATTCTCAAAAAGCTCATAAACGTCCAAACGGTAGAGATTTACATCCGGGTATGACTGTTCAAAAACGGATAGTACGGTCGCCAACTGAACATTGAACCCCATCGTCCATTGAGTTGCCAGGGTGGCAGTCTCCAACCCATAGTCTATAAATCTCGGTGTTGCGCCGATATTGGGCAGATTGCCTACCAGAATATCGCGGGCGCCATCGGCATATAAAGATTGAAGCGCTGTAGCAATATTTTCGGCTGCCGTTTCAAAAGATCTTCCTTGTTCAAGATCATTGGCGCCAATCCACAGCGTAAAAAGGGCATCGTCTGCGGGTGCCGAGTAGTTCTCCAACTGCCATTGCAGTCCTGAATAATTTAATCCTGCTGCTGGATTGTCATAGCCGGTGGTGGCACCGCTATGGGCAAAGTCATACAAACTTGCCTCAAAAGAGGATGCCAGGGTTTCCACCCAGATGGCTCCGTCTGTAAATCGCCTAATATTGCCGTTATCGGTAAGACTGTCTCCAAAGGCAATAACGCTTTTGTATGAGGCGGCTTGAGTGCTTAAAGGAAAAACTAGAAATAAAATTAGTAATAATTGATTAACACCATTTTTCATTATGTTTCCTGCCATGTTAATTGATAAGATAATTTTTTCGTGTCCCTGATAATTTAGTACCACAATTTTAAGGCCACAGTCAAAATAAAATCACTGATCTGCTTGTTTTTTATTTCGTTCTCGGCGTTACGCCAACGAGCCTGTTTGATAATTGATGAATCGGCTGCAATCCCATGAAAATGGCTCCAATTCCACCAAATTTTATGTCAATAGTCCGGCTATTAATAGAAAATTGGTTCTCATTTTCATGAGATTTCGCTTCGATTCCCTAGTTATCAAACAGGCTCTTAGAGAAGATCGCCCTGTTTGTCAATGGGTTGGATTTGGGCGACTTGTATACAACCGCCGGGGTTTACATCCGGCTGAAACCTGGTTTATACATATCCCGGACGAACAGCCCGGATATCCGGGTTAGGAACACGGAAAAAGACCTTAAATATATGTACCAAAGACTGACGCCAATCAATACCCATGACCTGCCTGAGGCCCCGGTTTCCCGGTTCGCCCCGACACCCAGTGGGTTTCTCCACCTTGGCAATGCTGTTAACTTTCTGGTCACATGGGCCCTGGTCCGGCGCCAAAAGGGCATGCTGCACCTGCGAATAGACGACATCGACGCCCCCCGCTTCCGCCGGGATGTATTGGAAGACATCTTTGAGTGCCTGGACTGGCTGGAACTGGACTGGGATGCGGGTCCCGGCAGCCCGGATGACTTCTACCGACGGTTTTCCCTCCAGGCCAACAAAGAATATTACCGGGAGCGTCTCACCGCCTTAGGCAGCCAAAGCGGTCAAACCTTTTGCTGTACATGCAGCAGACGTGCCATAAAAAAGAGATCTCCCGGCGGTATTTATCCTGGTACCTGCCGGGAAGCCGGCCACCAATTTATACCCGGCCGTCATGCAATACGATTGAACGTCGGGGATAACGCCATGGTCCGGGCCGGCGGACGGGAAATTAATATAGCCCACACCTTTGGCGACTTTGTCCTCTGGCGCAAAGACGACCAGCCCAGCTATCAGCTGGCAAGCCTTCTGGAGGATGAAAGAACCGGCACCACCTTTATTGTTCGGGGAAAAGATCTTGTGCTGTCCACAGCAGCCCAGAGATACGCTGCAACCATTTTCGGTCTGAAATCATTTCCCGCCTGCCGGATACGCCACCATGATCTGATCATGGCCAGTGACGGTACAAAGCTTTCAAAATCCAGGGGGGCATACGCCCTTAAAGATATCCGGGAATCGGGCCTAGGCCCCCAGGTTGCATTCAAAGCCGCCGCGACCATCCTGGGTCTGCCTGGGGATGAGATCAATACAGCCAAAGACCTTTTAGACGCCAATGGACGCATATTCGATATATGTGTCCGTTGGCGTAACGCCGGGGGCGGCTTAAAAGACAAGCAGATGGGAGTTTTTATTTTGATCATGGGCCTAAGGAACCCTTACAAGCCTGCTGGCAGGGACCAGCTTGACTTTCCCCCTGATTTTTGGAAGTTCGCGTTCCAGCGCATCCAGGGTGGCCTGGTGGGGGTGGCCGATACCGATGGCACTGCCATGGTCTTTGGCCTGTTTGATCAGTTTTTCGATCTGGCCTGAAATATACTCGACATCCTGGAAATTATCTAAGAACACATCTCTGTGGGAAAATTTCAGCTGAAACATCCGGGCGGACTGCCCGCCCTTGGATTCAGGAGATGTTCTGGAATCAACAAAAAACAGATTGTTTTGTTTCAGCACCGAAAAAATCTGATTCATTTTGTCTGAATCCGCTGTAAGCCTCGACCCCATGTGGTTGTTCACCCCCACTGTACCGGGAACCGCATGAATATCTTTGCGAACCTGGGTTAAAAGCTCATCCGGGGACATGGAAGCCAACAAGGCGCCCGGGCCGGGGTCGATCTTGGGGTACTGGATGGGTTCCATGGGAAGATGCAGCATCAGTTCCGCCCCTTTTGCCGACAGGCTGTGGGCGAGCTGTGTTCCCACAGGAGAAAAGGGCAAAATGGAAAAGGTGATATTCTTATCTATGTTGCACAGGTCCATGGCCAGCTTTTTATTATATCCGATATCATCAATGATAATGGCAATCTGAGGTACAAAATCATCCTTTTGGGGCGGTACAGTCTTTTTCGGAGGCGGTGCGACATGATCATAGACTTCATAGATAATCGCCGGCCTCTCTTTGGGTGCTGGTGTTGCGCTCATACCGCGATCTCCGGGGAGGTACTCTTTTTTCTTAAGGCCTTGGGCCTTGGATATAATTTTCGGTTCGGCGGCTGATGGGATCTTTGGCTCCGGAGACAAGGGCTTTTGCCGGGGAGGAACCGGGGCCGGGGAGCCTCCCACAGGCGGTGCTTTTTTGTCCACCTGGGCTTTGGAAGCCACCGGCTGACCGGCTTTTATAAAAATATCAAACAGCATCGCCGCAGTCAGACAGACCGCTACAAGGATAGTTATGCCCAGCACCGTTTTTTTCAACTCATGGGAAAAATCGGGATTTGTTTGCTTAGCAGATTTTTTTCTTCTGGTCTTTCTGGTGGTCCCTGGTTTTGCTTTTGTGCTTTTTTTTGGGGCGGTTTTGGGTATTTTTTGGGGCGTCTTTGCCTTTCTGTCCCGGCTTTTTTTTGTACCGCCCCTGGATTTAGTTGGTGCCATCTATTTTACTGAACACGCCATAGCCGATGAGAATATCAAGGGCGCGTTTTACCTGGATATCTTTATTCAGTTTTTCGATTTCATCATCTCTGGCAGATTTTTTCTTGTTTTTAGTCTCTTCGACTTCAGGTTTAAGGCTGTTTTTCAAATTTTTTTCTTTGACCATCATGTCAAAGACAGATTCTTTTTTGGGCTCTTCCTTCACTATTCCCGGTTCCACCCGGATATCCGGCTGGATCCCCTTTGCCTGGATGGAATGGCCGCTGGGGGTGTAGTACCGGGCAATGGTATATTTAAGTCCGAATCCGTCCTTGAGTGGGTGCACCGTCTGCACCGAGCCCTTGCCAAAGGAGGGTGTGCCGATAATCAGGGACCGGGCATTGTCTTTAAGCGCCCCGGCCACAATTTCGGAAGCTGACGCAGAACCGCCGTTGATCAGGGTGACAATGGGGTAGTTACGTTCCGGAAAATTAGGGTGGGCTTTGAATGTCTGGTTGTTTTTTTTATTGCGTCCCTTGATGGACACGATCGTCCCCTTGTCGAGAAACAGGTCGGAAATTCGAACGGCCTGGTCCAGCAATCCGCCCGGATTATCCCGCAGGTCGATAATCAGGCCTTTAAGACCACCATCCTTTTTTTCCAGGTCTGACAGATGTTTCCGCACATCATCCAGGGTGTTCATTCTGAAATTGGTGATTCTTAAATACCCGATCCCCGGTGCCGGCATGGCCGAGCGTACGCTGGTCATGGGAATCATATCCCGCTTGAGTGTAAAGACCAGCGGTGCGGATTCCCCTTCCCGGATAATGGTGATTTTAACTTCCTGGTGCCGTGGTCCTCTCATTTTGTTCACCGCTTCCCACATGGCCATGTCTTTGGTGGATGCGTCATCAATTTTGATAATGATGTCACCGGTGGTGATACCGGCCTTGTAAGCAGGGGTGCCTTCAATGGGGGAGACCACTGTAAGAATACCGTCCTTCATGGTAATGACAATGCCGATACCGGAAAATTTTCCTTTGGTATCATCCTGAAGATCCCCAAAGGCATCAGGGGGCATGAAACTGGAATGGGGATCAAGATTGCCCACCATACCCTTTATGGCATTGTGTACCAACTCTTCGGGCCTGACTTCGTCCACATATTTTTTTTCAAGCTCTTCCAGGACGTCGGTAAAAAGTTTTAAGGATTGATAGGTCGTATCTTCAGCGGCATGCACTGAACCTGCAACCAGCATCAGGACCACAGCCGCACTCAGCCAGAGCCGTATCAATTTGGCCCGGTTCAGGCCCATGGTCACAATTAAATCCGCCGCAGATGCGCCGGATTTTAGATCGCCGTCAAGGCACGCCGGGGACGGCTTAAAAGACAAACAGATGGGTGATTTTATTTTGACCATGGGCCTTATTTTTTTCATTTGTCATGCTCCTTTTTTCAGCCATTTGAGGGGATCAACGGGTTTGCCGTGATGACGGACCTCAAAGTGAAGGCACGGCCCTTTGATGGAGCCGGTATCTCCTGCCGTGCCGATGATTTCTCCAGTGTCCACCCGTTCGCCCTTTTTTTTGTACAGCGCTTCCACATGGGCGTAAAGGGTATAATAATTATTTCCATGATCAATGATCATCAGGTTGCCGTAACCCTTGAGCCAATCGGCAAACATCACCTTTCCACTGAAAACGTTTTTTACGGGCGCCCCCCGTTCCGCCTTTATATCAATTCCGTTTTGAAATGTGAAGGCGTTGTAATCGCCTTTGCGTCTGGTGCCGAAACGTGAAATGATTTTGCCCTTCAGCGGGGGGGAAAGCCGTCCCTTTTGTTTGGCAAAGGAATTTTTTACATGGGAGGAACCAGCCCGGGGCGCAATGGCGGATATGGTCTGATTCAGCACCCGGGATGATTTTTTAAGGGAATCCAGGGCAGCCAGGGACAGACTTTTGCGTTGCCTGATCTCCTTAAGGATCTCCTCCTTTTTATGGGCTTGTTTTTTGCGGATTTCAATCTCATGGGCCAATTGCGCCTGCAGGTCTGATTTCAGCTTGTGCTGACTGTTCAGATCCTGTTCAAGCTCTTTAAGTTCCACCATGTTTCGGGCCTGTTGGTCCAGCAAGGCAAAATCCGATTTCACCACTTTTTTAAGTGCGTTCTGGGTGATGACAAAATCAAACAAAGACGACGGGGGGCCGGCCATCTCAAGACGGCCCATCATCTGCATGCGCAAAAGGGCATTCAGACGTTTTCCGGCATAGTTCTGTGTCTTTTTCATTGATATGTTCAAATCTGCAATGCGTGCGTTTGTTTTTTCAATTTCCTGGGAAATAACCATGGTATCGCGTCTGAGGTTCCGGGTGGTTTTCCGTACACGGTTCAGGGCCATATCAATTTCGTTAAGTTCGTCAATGATCTGCATCTCCTGCCGGGAGAATTGGTTGACTTTTTGTTTTGTTTCCCGGATCTGCGTTGCAATGATTTTCTGTTCGGTTTGATCTGTCTTCAACGTTTGTTCAGGTTCCGAAGGTTTTGCTGGCGGCAAAGGCCGTGGGGTAACCTGCTCTGGATTCTGCGGTAAAGATACCGGTTTTAATAAAATATAGCGGCTGTCGTTTCTGATATACCCCTTTATGTCCTGGTATTGCACCGTCAGCCAGCCGCCGACACCACCTTGCATTTTCAGGACATCCACCCGTTCCCCTTTATTGAGAACCACCACCACTGAAGAACGATGATCCGGAGCGGAGCGGACATTGAGCTTGGCCGTATTTATTTTACCTTTAAGCAGAACCTTTAAGCCGCCCCCGGCGTTACGCCAACGGACACATATATCGAATATGCGTCCATTGGCGTGCCTTGATGGCGACTTAAAATCCGGCGCAGCTTTGGGAGTTTTAATTCTGATCATGGGCCTAGGATCTGTTTCAGGGAAATGAAGCATCCGAACCAACCTAAAAATGTACTGGAAAATAGAATTATCGCCACAGCCGGCCAGGAAAGAAAATGAATATCCAGATAAACATAGGCGCTCAGATCCTGGGAAATGCCCGAAGACAGTGTCAGATAACCTGCTGAAAGGATGATTAATCCTGAAACGCCGCCTATAAATCCCTGGAGCAGGCCTTCAACATAAAAAGGGGTCTTAATGAACCCGTCTGTGGCGCCTACGATACGCATGATTTCCACTTCGGTCTGCCTGGCATAAAAGACCAGGCGCACGGTATTGGCCGTGATGAACAGGGCAATCATTAAAAACAGGCCGCTCATGGCATAACCGGTCATTTTAAACAGAGTGAACAACTTGAAAAAACGGCCCAGCCATCCCTGCCCATACTCTACGGTATCTACAATCTCTAAAGACTCAATCCGGGCGGCTGCCTTTTGGATCTGCTCAAAGCTCAAATGAGCGGTCATGGTGATTTCAATAGCGTCGGGAAGGGGATTGTCCTGAAGGGTCGACAGAAATTGGGTTTTGGAACCCATCTCTTTTTTTAATCGTTCCAGGGCCTGGGTTTTGGGTATAAATACCGTCTTTTCGATGCCGCCCATGGATATGAGTTGTTCTTCCAGGTTGGGCTGCATGGCAGGGGTAAAAGAATCGCTTAGGTAAACCATGGCCCGTCCCCCCTGATTCCAGGCAGAAAGCACCCGGCCGGTATTTTCAAAAAAAAGCATGAAAACCGACACCAGAAGGCTGGAAAGGGCGATGGTCATGATGGTGATGATGTTTAAAAACCGGTTGGACCGGATATCTGTCAAGGTTTTACTTAAAAATCGTATCATATGGTAATTGAATCTATTTTCAGCTCGTTATTCAATATGGAATGGTTGATATTTTTTTGAGCCTTCCATCTTCCAGGGCGATATTACGTCCTTTGCTGAAACGGTCCATCTGCTCCATATTATGGCTTGCCATGAGAATGGCGGTGCCTTTTTGATGATAGGCCAGAAGCAGATCAAGGACACGCTGGGCAGATTCACTATCCAGACTGCCTGTGGGTTCATCTGCAAAGATAATGGATGGTTTCCCCACCACCGCCCTTGCCACGGCGACCCGCTGCTGTTCTCCCCCGGACAGGGTCGGGGGCAGGTGTCTGGCTTTTTTCTCCATGCCCGTGACCCTGAGGACATGCATCACCTTTTTCTTTATGCGGGGCTGTTTTTCCCCGGAAACCTTGAGCACCAGGGCAACGTTTTCAAACACGGTACGGTCAGGAATCAGCTTGAAATCCTGGAACACCATGCCGAAACGACGCCGTAAAAAAGGCAGTTTTTTGGATGAAACCCGGGCCAGATTCATGCCGTCAATCAAAATTTGTCCTTCGGACGCCCGTTCGGCCAGGTATAAAATTTTGAGCAAGGTGGATTTGCCCGCCCCGGAAGGTCCGGAAATGAAAATAAACTCGCCGGGCTCAATATCAAAGGTGATGTTATCTAAAGCCAGTTTGCCGCCATAGCGTTTGGTCACATTAAACAGCCTGATAATACTGGATTTACCGTAGCTCACACTCATCTATGATTTGCCTTATGTCAATAGTCCGGTTCTAAACAGAAAATTTATGAAACCTGATGCTCATTTTCATGGGATTTCGTTTTGATCCCTGATTACCCAACAGACGCTTAGATATAATTGACTGAAATTGAATTTACTGGTATAAGCCGCCTGTGTCAAGGAGTGCTGCAAACAGTTTTTCTTACACAAAGCCTTCACTGAACCCGTAAACCGGCTTCTTCCAACATCAGTGAAGGCTTAAAATTTTACCCACAGGAATATATAAATGATTCTTTTTGACTCCCATTGCCATATTGACGATAAATGCTACGATAAAGATCTGGCCCAGGTCATGGACAGAGCGCGCCGGGAAGGGGTGCTGGCCATGATGGTGGTTGGCATAGACAAAGCCACCTCCCAGAAGGCCATAGATATCGCCTCCCGGTTTGACCATGTTTACACCTCTGTGGGGATCCATCCCCATGATGCGGTGCATTGTTCCGCCCAGGCGCTCAATGAGCTTCGACAGCTGGTCCTTACCCATAACTGCATCAAAGCCTGGGGGGAGACCGGGTTGGACTTTAACCGCATGTTTTCACCCCAGAAAGACCAGGAGGCCTGTTTTTCGGCCCAGCTTGCCCTGGCAGGGAAGCTGGATCTGCCGATGATTTTCCATGAACGGGATTCCAAGGGCCGGTTTTATGAAATATTAAAATCAGACGGACCCAAGTCAAGAAAAGGGGTGGTTCACTGTTTTTCCGGGACAAAAGCGGAGATGTTTAATTACCTTGATTTAGGGTATTACATCGGCATTACAGGCATTCTCACCATTCTCCAGCGAGGTGAGTATCTGCGCAGTATTGTCTCCTTGATTCCCCGGGACCGGCTGCTGATAGAGACTGACGCCCCGTATCTGACACCCAAACCCCAGAAAAATAAGCACCGGCGCAATGAACCTGCCTTTGTACGGTCCGTGCTGGAATGTCTTGCCCAGGTGCGTGGGGAAGATCCCAACCAGCTGGCTTCCGCTGTGTTTAAAAATACCCTGGATCTTTACAATATCCCGGCAGACCAGTCTTGGCCGGGGCATTACATGCGTTAGCCCTGCCAAACAAGCTCTTAATGATTGACTTCATACAGGTTAAATGCTAATGATCTGATTTGATAAATGTTATGTGAATACGGTGCACAAGGCCCATGCTTAAAAAAATAAAATGACCCATCTGTTTGTCTTTTAGGCTGCCATTGGCCTGTCTTGATGGCGACTTAAAATATAGCGTATCTGTGACGGATTTCATTGTGATCATGGACCCAAAACAAGGAGTTTGAATTATGATTGGTGGTATAGGAATGCCGGAATTGATCATCATTCTGGTGATTATCCTGATTATATTCGGTGCGGGTAAGTTGCCTGAAATTGGTGCCGGTTTAGGAAAGGGCATTAAGAATTTCAAGAAAGCAGCAAAAGAGCCCATTGATGGTGACAGGGAAAAGGAGCCTGAAAAAATAGATCAAGATTAGACGTGGCAGTCCATCTCTTTTTTCAGTTTTGCCACGGCCAAGTACCTGGCTGGTTATCCATACCGTTTCTCAAGATTCTGCATATCATACATCCGCCGGCTGATTTTAAATCTCTACTTGGCGGTAATTACAAAAAAGTAACATGCCGCCCTTTAATCTATATGTGCCTTAGAGCGTGTTTGATAATTAGGGGATCGAAGCGAAATCTCATTTTCATGGGATTGCAGCCGATTCATCAATTATCAGACACGCTCTTAGACCCATGATCAAAAGATATTAAACACAGATGGACAGCCCTGAGGCCAAATTATTAATTGAACAAAAACAAGCGCTGACAGATCAGTATCTCCAGGGGCAGGAAACCAATTTCCTGGAGAAGATGACCACCCATCTTGATGGGTACTTTCACAGGGTGTTTGAAAAGAGTATTGCCGCGCAGAAAATGGATAGCTCGGGCAATCCTTTTGCCCTGATTGCCTTGGGGGGATACGGAAGAAAAGAGCAGTGTATTCATTCGGATATTGATCTGCTCATCCTTTTTGAGAACCTCATTGCGCCGGACGTGGAAGCCTTTGTTCAAGAGCTTTTATACCCCTTATGGGACGCCAGGTTTGAAGTCGGATATGCAATCCGGAACATCAACGAATGTATTACAATGTCCTTTGAGCGGTTTGACATCCTGACCACAGTGCTTGATGCCAGGTTTATCTGTGGGGCGTGCCGGATCTATTCCGGATTTATGGAAAAGTTCCGGCAGCAGTTATCTGCAACACACCTGAAGCCTACGCTGAATTATTTGTACGAAAACGGAGAAAAACGTCTGGCGGATTTCGGGGACTCTTCCTTCCTGGTTTCCCCTGATCTGAAATCAGGATTTGGCGGACTTCGGGATTACCACACCCTGCTGTGGTATGCCAAGATTAAATCCAATATCAAGGCCCGAAGGGATCTGGAATATTACGGGTTTCTTTCCCATTTTGAATATAAAAATCTGGAAGACACGTTAACCTATATCTGGGATGTGCGCAACCGTCTGCATTATATCTGTCAGCGCAAAAACGATACCCTGCATTTTGAACACCAGCCTGAAGTGGCCGGCTTGATGGACTATACGGATACCGCGGGCCGGCCCCAGGTGGAAGTTTTCTTAGGTGAACTGCATGAAAAAATGGATTTTCTAAAGCAGATTTACCAGATCACATTTGAAGATATCTTGTTCACCTGGCCAACCAGGAAAGAGACTGTTAACCCCAGGCCCACTAAAATTAACGGTCTGATTGTACGAAAACACAGGCTTTGCTTTGTAAATACCGTGACCATTATTCAGCACCCGGATCTATTGCTTCGTATTTTTCTTGAAAGCGGACAGACCCGGATCCCCCTGTCCATTGAGGCCAGGCGGATTGCATGGGAATTTCGTCACCTTGTGGATGATAAGGTGCGCACTGATCCCGGATGTATCAAAATTTTCAATCAGATTCTGGGGCTGTCCCTGGAAACATTCCACGTGCTTAATGTCATGCTGTCCACCGGCATCCTGGCCCGGTTTATTCCGGAATTTTCGCCGCTGGTGCACAAAATTCAGTACAATCAGTACCACCTGTTCCCTGTGGACAAGCATTCCATCCGCTGCGTACAGATCCTCAACAGCTTCAGGGATCCCGGCGACAGATCGATAGACACCCTTTATAACAGCGTATTCAAGGAAATACGAAATAAAAATGTGTTGCTCGTGGCAGGCCTTCTCCATGACATCGGTAAATCCGATCCTGCCAGGGAACACTCCCGCAGAGGCGCCAGAATAGCCGGACCTGTTGTTGACCGTCTCGGATTCAGCCCTGGGGAAAAGCAAGATATTCTTTTCCTCATTGAAAACCATCTGTTTTTGGCAAAAACCGCCACCCGCCGGGATATCTATGATGAAGAAACAGCCGTTTACACCGCACATAAAATCGGAAAAATCCGGTTGCTGCGTATGCTTTTCCTGCTCACGGTCGCCGATTCCCAGGCCACCGGACCCAAGGCATGGAACCAGTGGACGGAAAATCTGATCAAAGACCTGTTTTTTAAGACCATGCGTATTATCAACACAGGGGAGCTGGCATCCAGGAAAACCCAGCGTCTGATTGATAATAAAAAAAAAGAGGTGCTGGATCTGTTGCGGGAAAACCGGCGGGAAGAAGAGGTGACCCGGCAGTTGTCTGCCATGTCCCGGCGCTACCTGCTTTATGTACCGGCCCAGAACATTGTGGATCATATGAACCTGTTTAGAAATCTGGAAGACCGTGAATATATCTGGCAGATCACAAAGGACAATGACCCGGATATGAGAACCGTCTCCATTTGCGGCAAGGATAAACCTGGCGTTTACTCCAAGCTTGCCGGGGTATTTTTCCAGAATAATATTGATATTATCAGTTCCCAGGCCTATTCCCTGGGCACCAGCCATTTTCTGGATATCTTTCATGTCCGCCCGCCCCAGGACCGTCTCTTTGAAGAGGAAAAATGGGAAAAGGCCGGACAGGATTTAAGCATGGCCCTTGAGGATGACCACTATCTGGATAATGTGCTTGAAAAGATTCCCACGTCGGTGACCATATCCAGCGGCAGCAGGCCCGAGGACAACCAGGTGCGCATAGACAATGAAACCTCCAGTTTTTTTACGATTATTGAAGTGTTAACCTATGATTTTCCAGGGCTTTTGTTTGCCATTACCAATACCTTGTACCGGGCTGCTATCAACGTGAATGTCGCCATGGTCGCCACAAAGATTGACCAGGTGATGGACGTTTTCTACATCCGGGATATTGAAGTGGACCAGAAAATAGAGTCTGAAGAGAGGTTGAATCAAATAAAACGCGCGATTTTAAAGCGCCTTCCACAGATACAGTCAAAGGAGAGTATAAATGAAAAAAATTGAAGCCATTATTAAACCCTTTAAGCTGGATGATGTCAAAGAGGCGTTAAGTGAAATCGGGGTCTACGGCATGACCGTTACAGAGGTCAATGGATACGGCCGGCAAAAAGGGCATAAGGAGATCTATCGCGGCGCAGAATATGTTGTTGACTTTGTACCAAAAATAAAAATTGAAATTGTTGTGCCCGACCAGCGGCTTGACCAGACCGTGGAAACCATCCGGAATGCAGCTAACAGCGGTAAAATCGGTGACGGTAAAATTTTTGTGCTGCCGGTGGATAGGGCTATCCGGGTCAGAACCGGTGAAAGCGGCGATGATGCAATTTAAGGCCCATGGTCAAACTCAATTTGTGGTATGGTCTTGATTTATGATAAAATTATTGAGAAAAGTCTATTTGGTGCTTCACCTCCAAGGTGACAGCCAGAATCAAGATTCTCCAATTGTTTCAAACCCCTTGAAATGTTGTGTTGCGGATTTAAGGTTAATATAGATAGAAAGGCAAAAAAATGACACCCAAAGATGTACTGGCAATGGCAGAAGAGAATGGCATTAAAATCGTTGACATCCGCTACATGGACTTCATCGGCACCTGGCAACATTTCAGTATACCTGTATCAGAACTCACAGAAGTTTCTTTTGAAGATGGATTTGGCTTTGACGGTTCGTCCATGAGGGCATGGCAGAACATTGATAACTCTGACATGAACGTGATTCCCGAAGCGAGTACGGCAAAAATTGATCCCTTTTTCAAAGAACCGACTCTGGTTGTGCTCGGCAACATCCATGATCCCATCACCGGCGAAGCCTACTCCAGGGATCCGCGTGGTATCGCCAAACGGGTGGAAACGTATATCAAAAGCACCGGTATTGCCGACACCATCTTTGTGGGGCCTGAGCCCGAATTTTTTATCTTTTCCAATATCCGTTACGCATCAGATCCCCACGCATCCTTTTTTGAGATTGATTCTCCGGAAGCGCACTGGAACATGGGTGACGGGGCCGAACCCAACCTGGGATACAAAATCAGACCTCAAGAGGGGTATTTCCCTTTGCCCCCCACAGACCAATATCAGGACATGAGAACCGAGATGATGCTGACCCTGGAGGATCTGGGTATTGAGATGGAATGCCAGCATCACGAGGTTGCCTCTCCCGGACAGGCTGAGATTGACCTTCGGTTTGACTCCCTGCTCAAAATGGGGGACAAGCTTGCCTGGTTCAAATATGTATTGAGAAATGTGGCGGCAAAATATGGACAATGCGTCACCTTTATGCCCAAACCCATCTATGGTGACAATGGTACCGGTATGCACACCCATATGAGTTTCTGGAAAGACGGCGAGCCCACATTTGCCGGTAACAAATATGCCGGCCTGTCCGACAACGCCCTGTGGTCCATCGGCGGTATCATAAAACACTGCAAAGCCCTGTGCGCCATGACCAACCCCACCACCAACTCCTACAAGCGTCTGGTGCCCGGTTTTGAGGCCCCCATTAAACTGGCTTACTCCAGCCGTAACCGTTCTGCTGCCATCCGTCTGCCCATGTACTCCGGATCTCCCAAGGCCAAACGCATTGAATTCCGTACACCTGATCCTTCAGCCAACGGTTATATGGCGTTTGCTGCCATTGCCATGGCCATGATTGACGGCATTCAAAACAAGATCGATCCGGGCGATCCCATGGATAAAAATATTTATGACCTGCCTCCTGAAGAGCTTGTCGCGATTCCGTCCGCACCGGGCTGCCTTGAAGAAGCCCTTGAATCTCTTAAGGCAGACCATGACTTCCTGCTCAAGGGTAATGTGTTCACCAGGGACGTTATTGACTACTGGATTGACTACAAAATGGAAAACGAAGTCAAACCCGTTATCAGCCGTCCGCATCCCCATGAGTTTTACCTGTATTTTGACATTTAAAAAATCAGTCTGCCTACTAGGCCTGACCCGGCAAACGGGCCTTCGGAACGCCTTGGTTGTTTTCCGGGCCCGTTTTTTTGCTATATCCGCCTGCCTGTGACAGATCTTGAAGCGAAATCCCATGAAAATGAGAACCAATTTTCACAAATTTTGTTGTTAATAGTCGGACTATTGACATAAAATTTGGGGGAATTGGGGCCATTTTCATGAGATTGCAGCCGATTCATCAATTATCAAACAGGCTCTAAGGGAGCAGATACCGAACATATGAGAAATTCCCACCGATCCCCGAAATTCATCCTGAACGTTGTTGCGGCGCTGATCATCTGTTTTTCTGTTCATCTTTGCTATGCTCAGCAGTCTGCTGCGCCGGCGGACGGTACCGGTCAGGCCAATGAATTTGAGCTGCTTATCCAGCGGCTTGTCCAGGATGGGTTTGATCAGGAAAAGATCAACGCCCTGTTTGATAATAAAATGGTTTCATTTGATCCAGGGGGCGTTTCTCTGTTTTTTATCCATTCGGAATCCAGTCTTAACTATGACCAGTTTTCTTCTCCAAAATCCATCGCCAATGCCCAAAAGTACATGGTTGTGCACAGGGAGAGCCTTGATAGAGCTCAGAAACAATTTTCAGTGGACAAGACCATCATTACAGCCATTCTTATGGTGGAAACCCGGCTGGGCACATACCTTGGCAGGCGTACGGCGATAAACACCTTGTCCACCATGGCAGCGCTAACGGACAAAACACTTGCCCAAAGAGTCTGGGATGATATACCAAATAATAAAAAACCTGCGCGGGAGTCTTTTAATCAAAAGGTGGTCCGGAAAAGCAGATGGGGATATGAGGAGCTTAAAGCGTTGATCAGCTATGCCAATCGTGAAGGGATCGACCCTGTTACCATTAAATGCTCTTACGCCGGAGCCATGGGTATCCCTCAGTTCATGCCCTCCAACGCGCTGACATTGGCAAGGGATGGTAATAAGGACGGGCGGGTGGATTTGTTTGACCATGATGACGCCATTTTTTCCGTCGCCAACTATTTAAAACACCACGGCTGGGAAGCGGGCTTAAGCCGAAAGCGCCAGCATGAAGTCCTGTTCAAATACAACCATTCCAACTATTATGTAGATGCACTGCTTAAAATTTCAGACAAATTAAAATAACGGCAACTATTTGACCCGCAACAAAAGCCTGAAACCAGGTCAATGGGTTTATAACACATCGGGAAAAGTAAATGATACCTGAAGCTCTTCTTCTCTATATCCTTCTTATTGTCGGCATCTCCTTTGTCTTGACTATGCTTGCTTTGATCGACCTGCTGAAAAAAGATTTCCCCACACCAAAAGAAAAATTTGTCTGGCACATTGTGGCCATTGTTCCGGTCATCGGCTGGCTTTTCTACTTTGTCCTGGGCGCTAAAAAGGGCACCCGTAAAAACTTTGATTCAAATTAAATTCAAAGGGTAAGACGTTCTATACTCATAGGTTTCCAATACCCTGAAATGCTTTGATTTTAATTTTCATTGACTTTTAAATTCAGCCGTTATAAATACTTAAGCTCTATAATGATTATGTGGTCCCATCGTCTAGCGGTTAGGACGCTGGCCTCTCACGCCGGAAACCCGGGTTCGATTCCCGGTGGGATCACCAGTAAGAGCCTGTTTGATAATTGATGAATCGGCTGCAATCCCATGAAAATGGCTCCAATTTTCATGAGATTGCGCTTCGATCCCCTAATTATCAAACACGCTCTAAGGCGCTGGTGTAAAATTATGCTGCTCAGCTTATACAGGTCAAGTTGTACTATTTACCTGCTATCCATCAGTCAAGATCAAACCGGTCCAGATTCATCACTTTATCCCATGCTGAGATAAAATCGTCCATGAATTTTTCCCTGGCATCATCCGCACCATACACCTCGGCGATGGCCCTGAGTTGGGAATTGGCGCCAAACACCAGATCCACCCGGGTGCCGGTCCACTTCAGTTCCCCGGTCTTGCGGTCACGGCCTTCAAAAATATCCTGATCCCCTTCACTGGGGGCCCATTCTGTCCCCATATCCAAAAGGTTGACAAAAAAATCGTTGGTCAGGCAGTCTTTATTTTGGGTAAAAACGCCGTGCCCAGACTGTCCAACGTTGGCGCCCAGAACCCGAAGACCGCCCACAAGGACCGTCATTTCAGGGGCTGTCAGGGTCAGCAGCTGGGCGCGGTCCACCAGCAGTTCCTCCACTGGTACACTGAACCTTGCCCGTTGATAGTTGCGAAACCCGTCCGCTGCCGGTTGAAGGACATTGAAGGTGGCCCCATCGGTCTGAGCCTGGGATGCATCCGTACGTCCCGGCGCAAATGGCACCACAACATCCCTGCCCGCATTTTCAGCGGCCTGCTCAATGGCGGCGCATCCGCCCAGCACGATTAAATCGGCCAGGGACACTTTTTTATTGCCGGACTGCCCATGGTTAAATGTGTGTTGAATGCCTTCAAGAACACCCAGCACCTTTTCCAGCTGCTCAGGCTGATTCACCTCCCAGTCCTTTTGGGGAGACAGGCGGATCCGGGCTCCGTTGGCCCCGCCCCGTTTATCAGAACCGCGGAAGGTGGATGCCGAGGCCCAGGCCGTGGACACCAGTTGAGAAACGGATAGCCCGGATGCCAGAATGTCGGCTTTAAGGCGGTCAATATCGGCATCATCAATCAACTCATGGTCCACTTCAGGCACAGGATCCTGCCAGATCAGTTCCTCTTTGGGCACCTCTGGCCCCAGATAACGGGACCGGGGCCCCAGATCTCTGTGGGTCAGCTTGAACCAGGCCCGGGCAAAGGCATCGGCAAAGGCGTCTGGATCTTCATGAAACCGCTTGGCAATGGGTCTGTACACCGGATCCATCCTGAGTGACAGGTCCGCTGTGGTCATAATGGTTGTCACTTTTTTGGAAGGATCATGGGCAGATGGGGCCAAATCTTTATCTTCCGGATTCACAGGCACCCATTGCTGTGCACCGGCAGGGCTTTTCACCAGATTCCAGTCATAACCGAAAAGCATGTCAAAATAACCGGAATCCCATTGAGTCGGGTTGGGCGTCCATGCGCCTTCGATACCGCTTGAAATCGTATCGTCGCCTTTACCGCTTTTAAAGCTGCTCTTCCAGCCCAGTCCCTGCTGCGCTGTGTCGGCTCCTTCCGGTTCCGGTCCGACATGTTCGGGACTGCCGGCACCATGGCATTTGCCAAATGTGTGGCCCCCGGCCACCAGGGCCACGGTCTCCTCATCGTTCATGGCCATGCGGGCAAAGGTTTGCCGGACATCCATTCCCGATGCCAGGGCATCGGGCTGGCCATCAGGGCCTTCGGGATTCACGTAGATCAGGCCCATTTGAACGGCGGCCAGTGGATTTTCCAGGTGTCGTTCTCCAGAGTATCGATTCTCATCCAGCCATTGGGTCTCTGTCCCCCAGTAGATATCCTCTTCAGGTTCGTACACATCTTCCCGGCCGCCGGCGAACCCAAAGGTCTTAAACCCCATGGACTCCAGCGCAACATTGCCCGCCAGTATCATCAGGTCCGCCCATGAAATTTTATTGCCGTATTTTTTCTTGATGGGCCAAAGCAGCCGACGCGCCTTATCCAGGTTCACGTTGTCGGGCCAGGAGTTCAACGGTGCCAGGCGCTGGTTTCCGGTGCCTGCTCCACCCCGGCCGTCCCCCATGCGGTAGGTGCCGGCGCTATGCCATGCCATGCGGATAAAAAGGCCGCCGTAGTGGCCGTAATCAGCGGGCCACCAGGACTGGGAATCGGTCATCAGCGAATGAAGATCTTTTTTCAACCCCTGGTAATCCAGGGTGTTGAATGCTTCGGCATAATTAAACGCCCTGCCCATGGGGCTGCTCTTGGATGAATGCTGGTGTAAAATCTTAAGATTCAGCTGGTTGGGCCACCAGTCACGATTGGTTGTTCCCCCGGCTTTGGGGAGATGTTGCTGAGCGGTTTTGCCCGTTACCGGACATTTGATTTCATGGGTTGACATGCCTGCTCCTTTCATTTGTTAATCATAGTTAAAAACGAATTAATACCTAATAATAATTATTATCATTTATAGGGCAAAAAAATTTAACCGTATTACCGGTCTTTATTTTCAGCCCTGCAATCGCTGCAAATACCGAAAAAATCCAGCCGGTGATTTAAAATCTTAAAGTTGGTTTCTAACGCAACTTCCTGGGTCATATGATTCAGGCTGTCCAGATCCGGATCAACGATCTTATGACACTTGATACAAACCACATGGGGATGGGGATAGGGTTTATTGCCGTCATACCGGTTGCTTCCATCCGGGAATCCCAGTTCAAGCACTTCCCCAAGCGACTTAATTAAAACGATATTTCTATACACCGTGGCAAGGCTCATGGTGGGAAAATCATGTTTGATCTGATTGAAAATATCTTCAACGCTGGGGTGGGTATCGCTTTTAGAAAGGATCTTCACAATCGCCATGCGCTGGGGGGTGATCTTGTGTCCCTTTTCCCTGAGTCTTTCAATCATGGTGTCAAATCGGTTTTTATGATCCGCCAACGGTCCGCCTCTCTCTATAAATGATAATTATTTTCAATTAGCATCCATTTCCAATTATGTCAACTGTATTTTTACATGGTGTTAAGAGCGTGTTCGATCCCCTAATTATCAAACACGCTCTGAAAACGGGAGGTTTTATTTTGATCATGAGCCTGAATTTTTTTTGCAGATTAGTGAAAATCAGTGAAAATTGGACATTTACAGACTGCTTTCAATATGGTAAGTAAAAACTAGTATTAACAGTTATACCACAAAAAGTTCAAAGCTGTCCTGTCCTGTCCTGTCCTGTCCTGCTTTATGGTTATTTGGTTACATAACGTCGTTAGAGGGGCATATGCTTATTTAAAGGAGAAAAATGGATCATGCCAACTGTATTCAAAGCTAAATATTCAACAAAAAAATTGCTTCCGGTTTTATTTAAAAAACCTGACAATTCTCGGTCTTTCTTGCAAACACTGCTTTCTGTGGGCATGTTTTTCTTATTATTCTTTATTGCTCAGGGCGCCGTTTTTGCAGATCAGGTCTCCTATACCTATGATGATGCAGGCAGGCTTACGGCCATGTCTTATGCAGATGGGTATAAAATTACACAGGTGGCGTTCAATTATGATTCCACAGGCAATCCCACCTCAAAAGAGGTGACGGAAGTTATTCAGGATGCAGACGGGGATGGAATGCCGGATGGTTTTGAGACGTCTAACGGTTTTGATCCTGAAGATCCTTCCGACGCAGCCCAAGACGCCGATGGCGATGCCTTGACCAATCTTGAAGAATATGAACATTCAACAGATCCTTTGCTGGAAGATACAGACGGCGACGGGTTTTCAGACTCGGTCGAGATTTTTGCCGGATTTGATCCCCTGGATCCGAGTGACCATCCTGAAGCTACGGCCGTGCCTGCTGCAGGAACTTTCGGGATTGTCATGCTTATACTCCTGTTATTGGCCGCAGGTATCCGAAACTCTGGGCGGGTGAATGCCGGAACGGCTGCAGCCGTACTCCTGGCGTTGGCCATGTTTTTCCACGGGGCCGATGCCTTTGCCGGTGCAAAAGGCCCTGGCTGGTACAGTGGCAGCGGTGAGACCGTCACGCCTGAACAGGCTGCCGAGTATTTTACAAAGATCAAAACTCAGGCAGGGACCAAACAACTGCTTTCAAAATCCGGATCTGCTGTGGAGGCCATCCCTGAAATCATTGAACTGGCAAGAGCCCTTCAGCATGACCCAAAGCTGATCTACGAATATGTCCGGAACCATGTGGATTATGTGCCTTATTTCGGCTCTCTGAAAGGTGCGGCCCTGACCTTTTTTGACGGGGCCGGCAACGACTTTGACCAGGCCTCTTTGATGATTGCCCTGCTCAGGGAAAGCGGATACCAGGCCCAGTATGTATATGGACAATTGGACATCCCTTACTACGGAAGCCCTGATAATAAAGATCTGCAGCATTGGTTGTCCGTAAGCGCCGATCCTGTCTTGATTCAGCAGGTGCTGTATAACGGGGGTATTCCCAATGAGTACAACGGGTATTACTGCCGCATGAACAGGGTCTGGGTCAGTGCGGTCATTAGCGGAAACACCTATGTATTCGATCCTGCATTCAAGGTTTACGAAACCACATCAGGCATAGACCTTTCCACAGCCATGGGGTACAACCGGTCATCCCTGCTTTCGGCGGCCGG
>PDTI01000045.1 GCA_002747145.1 Desulfobacter postgatei | reverse complement strand
TCATGAACTTTGAAACTGGGCCTTTTCCAGGTCCAGGACTGCGGCCAAAAATATACGTGCATTATTTTCCTGGCCGTCCACCTCAACAACCACAATAAAGTCACGGACAGACACTGTTTCCTATTACTTATTAAAGCAGTTTGACACTTGTATCCGGTTTTGTTTTCAGATACAAGGAAACCTTTAAGTTACCCAATTTAAGGAAAAACTGATGCCCCCAAAAAAACAGCACATCATACCCAAAGAGCAGGCCGTTTTCTGGATGGACAAAGACGGTGCCTGGCACAATGAACACGGCAAACTGGAACACCCTAAAATTATAAACTATTTCAATCAATCCATCCAAAAAGACGACCAGGGATATTTTTTATGCCAGACCATAAATGATGTTGAAGAAAAGGTCTATTTCACTTACGAAGAGACTGCTGTTTTTGTACTGGATCTTGTCAAAAAAGAGGCCGGCATTGAATTGATTTTAAATATCCCTGACACCATTGCTCTTGAGCCCGAAGCGCTTTACATCAAAGCGGACGCTCTTTTTATGGAGACTGAGGCCCATCTGGTCAAATTCACCCAGAAGGCCCTGGCCCGGATGACCCCGTTTCTAAAAGAGACTCCCCAGGGCCTTTCTTTGGATGTTGGCGGAACACAGACGGTTCTTCGTGAAACCTGATTTCCGGCATACATGTAGTATTCCGGGGATCAAATTGATTTTCCAATATTGATCAATACCATGATGAACTTTTTCAGAATTTGCATTGTCCGGACCTACCTGATTATCAGATATCTTTTTCACTGGATGACGCGCACAGGCAGTTTTGGTCCGGGTCAGGCAAGATATAACACGCGGCCCTTTAAGCCATCATCCGAAAGGCAGCGTCTTCAAACCGCCCTGTTCCGCCACCATGTCAAGCAATTTCATGAATCTTCGTGTTCCGTAGCCACGGTGGTCTGCCTGGTCAATGTGTTAAGAGAGCGATACAAATGCCCCGGCCCCACAGTTACCCAGCAGGCCATTCTGGAAAAAGTGAAAACCGCTCACTGGAAAGAACGCATGGAACCGGACGGCTACCAAGGACGACGGGGCCTGCCCCTGGGGGTTCTCACAGCGGTGGTCAAAGACAGTCTTATTACCTATAATCTCCCCTTTAAAATGGTTGAGATGATCCAAGGGGACCTGAATCAGGACAGTGCCGGGTTAAGGGGACAGCTCCTTGGGCACCTTGAAAATTTTCAATTCAGGGATAATTGTCTGATCATTGCCCATTTTGACCAGGGCTGCTTTGTAAAGGAGTTGAACATTCCCCATATTTCGCCTGTGGCAGGATTTGATCCGTCAACCGGTTTGGTCTCTATCCTGGATGTTGATCCTGAGCAGAAACTGGGATACGAGATATCTTTCAATAGATTTTGCAAAGGGATCTCCACCCGATACGCAGGCGTGTTCAGGCCCTTTGGGTATGACCGGGGCGGTGTTGTGGTGGTTCATTTGATTTAAGATCTATTGGTCCGTTACAACCGGGCTTCTATGGCCTGAAATTCTTTCATAAATTTTGTATCAATGTAATCTTTGATCATAAACGCAAGCCTTCCCCCGAACACGATGCCGTTCTTTTTCAACACGCCGTTGTTTCCCCCGAGGTTGAATATCAACAGATAGTCGGGTCCAGGATTAAACTGTTTCAGTTCTGTGTTTTCCAGGGCCGCCATGAGGTTATGAAGCAGAACCGGATTCTGCCTGACCGCATATACCCCGACTTTGTCCAGGGGGTGGGGTTGAAAGTAAATACAATCCCCACCGCCGAAAATGTCAGGGTGGTCCACGGACTGGAGATATTCATTGACTAAAAGTCCCTTGTCCGGTCCCAGGGAAAGTCCCGAGGCTTCGAATATGGCTGAAGGTCTGACCCCCGGGGCCATGAACGTAAAGTCCGTGTCAAAGCTATCGGTGCCATGGGTCGTGGATGATTCAAGGATGATCCGGCCCGGCTGCACCTGGGCCACCCTGGCATTTTCAAGAATCCGGATGCCTCTTTTTTTCAGGGTGGCCAGCACCCGGGATCTTACCCGCTGGTTAAAGCCGCACATGAGTTGGTGCCGTGCAAAGATGGTGATCTCCGGCATGGCACTTCCGCTTTTTTTGGCCAACTGCCAGACATTACCGGCGATCTCAGCCGAAGACGGCCCTCCCCCGACAATGGATACCCGGCATTTTTGCCGTTTGAACAGGGTTTCCAGTTTTTGAGACGCTTCCCAGAGTTTTTCAATGGGTTTAACCGGGTAAATATTATCGTCAGACCCCTCAAGGATCGCCATGGGAATATAGGAACCGGTATTGAATGAGACCACATCATACGAAACTTCACCCTGGGTCTGGGTGATGATACTCTTTTTCTCCGGATCAATCCGCTCCACTTTATCCCGGATAAACCGGCCGCCCTGTTTTTCCACCACATCCTTGGTAGCGAATCGGATATCGTCTGGACTGTAAGTGCCGCCCAGCATCCCCGGCCCCATACCGGAATAGTAGTGAAAATCGCTGGGTCCGATGACCGTGACACCAAACCCCTTTGCCGTAAACGTACTGATATTTTCAAGGACCATCATATGAGCATGGCCGCCCCCCAACAAAACCAGTTCTTTTTTCATCAGACCGCCTCCTCTCCCAGGCTATCCAGTAAGTTACCCAGGCTTTGCAAATGAATTTTTTCTTCATCAGCAATCGTACTGATCAGTTGTACCGCCTTTTTGTCAGTAAGATATGAACCAACCCTTTGGTAGAGATCCAGCGCCTGGGCCTCAATGGACATGGCCAGGGAGATAACGTCAATTTCAGAATCCAGATTCGGTCCAAACAGATCCAGGTATTCCTGGGTGGACAGACCGCCTTCAAGAACTTTTGCTTCTACCTGGTTTTGAAAATCCTGTTTTGTTACCGGTTCCGGGGAAAGGGTATTGTAGGTATCTATAATTTTGTCCTGATGTTTGATTTCAATCCCGGCCAGTTTATGGAACATCTCCTTGACTTTGGGGTGGTTGGTCGTTTCTTCCATCTCAAGATAAAATGCCCCTAACCCCTTCTCCAGGGAATAGGCGACTTTGAGGACATCCAGCGGGCCTTCACTGCCGGCGAACAATTCAATGCCCAAATCCTGGGGGCCAACGGCAGTATTGCCCTGCCAGGCCTTAATTCCACCGGACATGTTAAAGACTTTGGAAAACCCCTTTCCAGAGAGCATCTGCGCAGCAACACGGCTACGGCCGCCGATGGCTCAGTAGACCAGAATTGACTTGTCCTGTTCCAGTTCATTGAGCCGGTCGGGAAGTTCCGGCAGGGGAATGAGTACGGCACCGGGAAGATGCGCCTTTTCGTATTCAGCAGGTTGCCTGACATCAAGAATGGTAACATCTTCCTTTGCATGATCCCGGATGTAATCCTGGGCATCAAGGGCACTTAGTGATTTTACCGGGGTGAAAAACTGTATCCATTTCATATTAGAACCTATGTATCTCTAATTAAGTGTTTGAACGAAAAGTCACCCACCTGCGGTATCGCAAAAAAATTTTCAATCCTCAGAGCCTGTTTGATAATTAGGGGATCGAAGCGAAATCTCATGAAAATGAGAACCAATTTTCACAAATTTTTATGTTAATAGCCGGACTATTGACATAAAATTTGGGGGAATTGGGGCCATTTTCATGGAATTGAAGCCGATTCATCAATTATCAAAAAAGCTCTCACATACTTGGGTCTACTTCCAGTTGCAAATTTTTTGGCGCCTTGCATCTAGGCCCCTTTTCGTCCAAACACGGGTTTTGAATCAGGCAGACCTTGGAGTGTTATCCCAAGGCCTTGAACATCTTTTTAGTTGCCCCGCATATCGGGCACTTCCAATCATCGGGCAGCTCTTCAAACTTGGTTCCTTTGGCAATTTTTCCTTTGCGGTCTCCTTTGTCCGGGTTATAAATATATCCACAGTTAACCGTTTGACATTGATACATATCTTTGGGTTCAGCCATAATGAGCTCCTTTCTTACAGTTTTGGTTTAATGGAATTTGGCCTTATTCTGTTAAGGTGAACGGTTCACACTTAATCTTGTTAACCTTGGGGGTATCAATATTCATGGCTGGTCGGTTCTGTCAAGTATTTTTAGATGCCGGGCCAAGACTAACGACTTTTTACTTGACACCCTTTACCGCTTGGATAGTATGGACCCATTATTATATCATTTTAGTTAGATTATAATCACTTTTAGATTTGGAGGTGCCATGAAAAAATGGTCTGTGCTACTGGTTCTTTTATTGTGCCTGTCCTGGGCATCTTATGTTTCAGCAAAAACCACCCTTCGATACGCCAATTTTTTCCCGCCCACACACATTCAAAGCCAGCTTGCCGAAAGCTGGTGCAAGGAAGTTGAAAAAAGAACCCATGGAGAAGTGGTTGTTCTGTATTTTCCGGCCTCTACCCTGACCAAAGCCCCTCAGACCTACGACGGGGTGATCCAGGGCATTGCCGATATCGGAATGACCGCTTTGGCCTACTCCAAGGGCAGGTTTCCGGTGGCTGAGGCCATTGACCTGCCCATGGGGTACACCTCCGGAGTACAGGCCACGGCTGTGGCCAATGCCATGTACGAAAAGTTCAACCCCAAAGAATTCAACAAGACCCATACGTTGTTCTTCCATGCCCATGGCCCGGGTCTGATCCATACCCGGGATAAGGCAGTGAACACCCTTGAAGATTTAAAAGGCCTTAAGATCAGGGGCACAGGGACCAGTGGCCTGGTCATGGACGCCCTTGGTGCATCGCCGGAAGGCAAAAGCATGCGCGAATGCTACCAGATGCTGCAAAAAGGCGTGGTGGACGGCTCCTGTCACCCCGTTGAATCCAACAAAGGCTGGAAACTGGGTGAAGTGGTCCATTATATGGTTCAAAATTTTTCCACGGCTTATACCACCACCTTTGGTGTATTTATGAACAAAGATCAGTGGCGCAGGCTTACACCGGAACAGCAGAATACCATTACGGAAATAAGCCGGGAGTGGGCAGTGAAACATGGAGAGGCATGGGACGCATCCGACAAAGAGGGCATGGCTTTTTTCAAAGAAAAAGGAGGGGTTGTCATCTCCCAGTCCCAAGAAGATGCTGAAAAATGGCGCAAGGCCGCCCAACCGGTTATTGACAACTACATCAAAAAAGTATCTAAGAAGGGTGTAAATGGAAAGGCTGTTGTGGATTTCATTCAATCCAGTATGTAGTATTTAAGTCCCATAGGCCTAAACCGTGCGGGCCCAGGTTCCAGTAGACCCTGAATTTTATGAAAGAATTCCTCCATATCGCGGATTCTTCCTGATTTCTTGTTACTGTAATTGCGAAAATAACAGGCGGTGGTATGAAATTGATGGACCGTTTTTTTACCCTTATTTCCGACCTTCTCAAATCCGTCGGCGCCCTTGCATTGACACTGATGATGCTTATTACCGCAGTTGATGTGATCGGCCGTTATTTCAAGCATCCCATTTTCGGATCTGTGGAGATTGTGGGATTTCTGGCCGTTGCGGTGACTGGCGCAGCCCTGCCCCATACCTATAAGGTTAATGGACATGTGGGGGTGGAAATCGTCACCCGTTTTTTGCCCCGAAAGGTGCGTCTGTTCCTGGAATTGTTCACCCGGACCCTGACGTTAATTTTTTTTTCAGTGGTTGCCTGGCAGATGTTTGTGTATGCCAAAGACATGCAGCAGGCCGGCGAAGTTTCCATGAACCTGGAATTCCCGCTGCACTATATTGTCCTGATCCTGGCAGTCAGTCTTGCTTTTTTTTCAGGCACCATTCTCCAGCAGATTGTTGACACCCTGAACCAATTAACAAAAGGTCAAGCCGGATGAACCCCGTTCTTTCAGGAATCATCGGCATTACCGCCATGATCATCATGTTCATGACCCAGATGCCTGTTGCCTTTGTTATGGCCCTGGTGGGGTTTATTGGATTTTCACTGATGACAAGCCCGGATATAGGGCTTGTCCTTTTATCCAGAAATATTTATGAAACCTTTGCCTCCTATGATCTGACCACTATCCCGCTGTTCATTCTCATGGGCCAGCTCGGATTTAACTCCGGCATATCCAAGCGGCTTTATTCCGCAGGATATAAATTCCTGGGCAGTGTGCGCGGAGGCCTTGCCATGGCAACGGTAACCGCCTGTACGGCCTTCGGGGCCGTATGCGGCTCAAGTCCGGCCACGGCTGCCACCATGGCCACGGTAGGATTGCCCGAGATGAAGCGGTTCAACTATGACGATGCTTTGGCCACGGGCTCTGTGGCCTCGGGGGGCGGTATCGGCATGATCATGCCTCCATCCGTGGTGCTTATTATTTACGGCATCCTAACGGAGCAGTCCATTGGCCAGCTTTTTGTGGCCGGCATATTCCCGGCCCTTCTTGTTACCCTGCTTTTTATCGGCGCTGTTTTTGTCACCTGTCTTGTAAACCAAAACGCCGGGCCTGCCGGGGAAACGTTTTCCTGGGCCGAACGGTTCAAAGCGCTTTGGGGCCTTGGCGAAACCCTGATTATCTTTGCCCTGGTGGTGGGGGGGATTTTTTACGGATTTTTTACCCCCACGGAAGCAGCGTCTGTAGGCGCTTTGGGTGTCTTGATCATTGCGGTGCTCAAACGCCAACTCACCTGGAAGGGATTCGTGAAATCTTTAATGGAAACATTGACGACCTCCTGCATGGTTTTGATGCTGATCACAGGGGCCGTGATTTTCGGCAAATTTCTGGCCATTACCCGGATTCCCTTTGAGATTGCATCCTGGGTGAGCGGGCTTAATATGGCACCGGCCCTGGTGATTGCCGTGATCATTTTTATCTATTTCATGGGTGGCTGTTTCATGGATGCCCTGGCCTTTGTCACCCTTACGGTGCCCATATTTTTCCCGGTGATCATGGAGCTGGGGTATGACCCCGTCTGGTTCGGCATTATCATTGTCATGGTCACGGAGATGGGAGTGATTACCCCGCCTGTGGGCATCAATGTCTATGTGGTGTACGGGGTGGCCCAAAATGTACTGTCCCATAATGTGGCCCTGGAAAAAATATTCAAGGGCATTACCCCGTTTCTCATTGCCCTGATTATCGGGATTATCATCCTCATTGCTTTTCCGGGCATTATTTTGTTTCTTCCCCATTTGATGTATTCCTGAGATAGAACAATGAGATATTCAAAAAGCAAATAGGGGGACCATTGAAAGATTTTGATACACTGCTTAAAGGAGCAGCACACGCCCATGGCCACCTTTGCCCAGGACAGGTGATCGGCGTTCGCATGGCCATGCTCGGATGCCGGCTCATTGGCCTTGATGAACCGTCAACACTGCCCCAGATCAAAAAAATCATTGTATATGTGGAGATGGACCGGTGCGCCACGGACGCCATCTCTTATGTCACAGGCGTAAGGCTTGGCAGAAGATCCTTAAAATTCATTGACAACGGCATCATGGCTGCCACCTTTGTCAATCTTGAAACAGGAAAGGCGTTCAGAATCGTTTCCACGGAAACAGCCCGGGATCTTGCCCCAAAGCTGATGCCCCACATTGAAGATCCAAGGCTGGCCCAGCTTGAAGCCTACAAAATTATGGACAATTCAGATCTGTTTACGGTATCCCGGGTAAACGTCAATGTTCCGGCATCGGACATGCCTGGCCCCACACGGTTCAAGGCGGTATGTGCCCGGTGCGGCATTGTGGTCCGGGATAAAAAAGAGGTTTTAAAAAATAATCAGATCCTGTGCCGGCCCTGTGCCCTGGGATCTTATTATACACCTGTTTCTCCCCATGAAAACGACCCCAAAGAATAGGATGACCTTTAAGGGACACCCCATGCAGACTATTGTCCAGATCATCGGCCAACCCGGTTCCGGCAAAACGTCTCTGGTGGCAGAACTGGTACGATATTTCACTGGAAAAGGGCTGTGTGTGGGCACATTGAAACACTCCAGGCACGCTTACGAACTGGACAAGCCGGGCAAGGATTCCCATGTACACAGACAAGCCGGGGCAAACCCGGCCGCTATGGTCAACACTAAAATGGCCGCTTTATATTTTCCGGTCTCTGATCTCACCCACCCCGAAAAACTGATCCGGACCCATTACTGCCATGCAGATCTGGTTCTCATTGAAGGATGGATTTCAGGACGCTATCCCAAAATCGAAATCTGGCGGCAGCATATGGGCAAAGCCCCGCTGTTTACAGATGTGGAAAAGGTCTGTGCTCTCGTGTGTGAAAGGGCTCCGGCGGACACAGCAAAACCATGCCCTCCGATTTTTGCCCTGGATGATATTTCAGGCCTCGCCGGTTTTATCCGCTCCATAGACCCAAAGAGTTTTTAATTGCTTAAAAATGATGTCCTTTATAGCCTCAATCCCCCTGAGACCAAAGCGTTTTCTCTTTATCTTCTATCATTTTCATTGCGCTTTTGGTTAAACAGACCCCTTTATGGTAAACTTTCCCGACCATTTGAACAACAGGGCGACATCCTTTCCAAGTTCATTGTTCTGGCTATAGTTCCGGTCATATGACTTGATAGTTTCGTTAATTTCATATAATATAATCGCTCCGAAGTTTACCTAAAATAAGGAGCAGAGTCATGGCTCAAGGCAAAGCGCTTACACCAGAAGAAAAAAAAAGCAATAGTGACCCTAAAAAAATATTTTGACCGCTCTATAGATGATCTTGAGGAGCAGGAAGAATTAAATGTGCAGAGGGTCTCACTCAAATGCTCTTGGGTTTGGCTTAGCGACGGTGAAAAGGACTATGGCAGACCACAGCCTCCTGAAGGACCGGATAGCGTGAAGCTTTTGCCATTGGAAATCAAAGATAATGTTGTCCTTAGAAAACGGGTATCCTGCACTCCCAGGTATGGCGCTTTCAATCGCCGGATTTTAAGTCACCATCAAGGCACGCCAATGGACGCATATTCGATATATGTGTCCGTTGGCGTAACGCCGGGGGCGGCTTAAAAGACAAGCAGATGGGAGTTTTTATTCTGATCATGGGCCTAAGGATAAGGATGGATTTTAGGTGGGTTAGCGAGACTCTCTACACCTAATTACCAAACAGCTCTAAACGTAGATCGATTTTTGGACGAAAAGTTGCCCAAGCAACCTTCGTGATTGTGAATATTGCAAATTTTTCTACAACGCCTAAGGTAGGTGACTTTTCGTTCAACCACTAAAGATGAAAGGTGAATGATGTTAGATATAGCAACCGCTTATAATAAATATGGATTCTTAGGGAACGAATTTTTAACCTGGATCTGGTACCTCATTGAAACAGACCAGGATATTACAACCCTTTCTGATTCAACAGATTCAATCACCCTTGAGATTGGAAACTCCATCAGTCTTGAAAACAACCTGAGCGATAAATCAAAGGAAAAAATTACCATTAAAGGTGATCAAGCCGGTCTTGAAGAAGGGACAACAGCCCTTAAAAAAGGGGCATGGGTAACAGATATAAACCTGATCTGCCGGATAGACGAAGAAGAGTATAAATTTTCCATTAAAGGTGAAAGTTTCAATATCACCGGTTTGAAAACACCAACCATTGAAACATCTTCGTCAGAAGATGAAATAGAGGGTATGATTATTGAAAAAACTTTTTTAATTATGAAGATTATAAAAGTTATTGACACCTTGTTTTTAAAATTCATCGAAAAAAGAATTTCATATGATTGGAATAGATCGGATTTAAAGGATATAAAGGTATGGATTCAATCCTGACAAAAAATTGTTTAAAAAACATGTTTTGTGGACTCTTAAATAAAGATGCTTTCAATATTTTATATGTTTAAAATTTTTTTGTTCAAAATTTTAAACAGAAAAAAACAAAATAATAAGCTATAATATAAATATGTTAACTTAATTACAAACATTTAAGGCATAATTATTATTATCATTATATTTTTTTAAATATTTATTTTATAATAAACTTACAATTCTCACGGGTGACGCTTACGGACAAAAATTTTACCGACCGGCAACGCATCAAACGCAAGGCACAAAGCTGGGGCAGGCGCTATCAGGCACTGCCTGGTGCAGAGCGTCTGGCAGTGCTTTCTTCCATTATGGCTGTCGAAGCCCTGGAAGAGGTCTAAGAGCGTGTTTGATAATTGATGAATCGGCTGCAATCCCATGAAAATGGCTCCAATTCCCCCAAATTTTATGCCAATAGTCCCGCTATTAACAGAAAATTTTTGAAAATTGGTTCTCATTTTCATGAGATTTCGCTTCGATCCTGAATCGTTGGGCTTGTTCCAAGCTATGTTCATGCTGTTTGAACTACTGATTGCTTTTGGAAAAGGTCGTTCATGTACCATTTACAAACAACCGAGCCGAACGTGACCTGAGAATGAGCAAGGTCAAACAGAAAGTATCAGGCTGCTTCAGAACAATTAAGTACGCCGAAGCCTATTGCCGAATCTCCAGCTACCTGCAGACCATGGCGAATAAAGGGTACAATCCCCTGATAGGTCGGACCGCTACGCGCTTCGACCTATCGTCCGCCGGATGAGCTGCGCTCTATTGGGCTTGACAGCCGAAGCGCATAAGCGCTCCGCCTATCAAGCCCAATGGAGTTGATATTAGATTTATAGCTCTTTTTTAACACCGAAAATTCAGTTAAAAAGTACGACGTCAAATTTCTGTCCGCCAATGGCGGCTTCACACATCAGTCCGCCTTTGGCGTGGATAAATACAGCCATACCTTTATAATACCCGATTTCTGCCTGGACGCCTGTAGCCGGCCCGGCACTGGCGCCGGCTGTGCCGCCATCACTGCCGGCCTTGGCCTGGAGGCCGGCGGTAACCACCACAGCTGAAATGGAGGCATCAAATTCATACGATCCTTTGGTAAATTCGTCATAGGCTCGCTTGTCCTCAAAAAAGATAATTTCGGAAAAAGCCTGTCCGCCCAACTGAAATCCAACGGTAATTTTGGTAATGGTCGCGGTACCAGTGATCAGATCGCCCTGATAAACCCGGCCTTTGCCATAGGCGCCCCCGACAATAATGCCGCCCTTACCCACGGTGGGAAATACTGCATACCCATAGCAGTTGTCGAAAAAGGCTTGAACCGCCCTTGCCTTTTTAAAGACATGAACCGCATGGGTGTATGAATTCGCAAACACCGGAACAGTAAAAACAAAGGTTAAGAGACCTGTCAGTATGATAATGAAAAATTTTGTGAATCTCATTGATTACTCTCCTTTAAAAGTTGAGGTGGTATGTTCGGCAATCTTGTCAGGAATAGCAAGCGCTGCAACTGGTCGGACCGGATTTCTAACCAGCATTGTTTTGTCCTTTTTAAAGCCCATGGTCAGCATTAAATCTGTCACAGCTGCGCCTGATTTTAAGTCGCCATCAAGGCACACCAATGAACTCATATTAGGTATGTCTGTCCGTTGGCGTAACGCCGGGGGCGGTTTAAAAGACAAGTAGATGGACGATTTTATTTTGATCATGGCCCTAATTTCCCATGCGAATATGGGAGACAAAAAAGTCCTTAAACTCATCCTTCCTGTGACTGACGTATAAAATAGTACTTAATTTTTCCGTTGCCACTTGGCTTAGAAAATCCAGGACAGCATTGCGATTGGCCCGGTCCAACCCGTGGGTGGGTTCGTCCAGAACCAAAAGATCAGGCAGTTTTATCAGGGCCCGGGCAATCAGCGCCAGCCGCTGGTCTGCATAGGAAAGGGTACGGAAAGGGACTTTGGCTTTATCTACTAGACCGGTACGTTCCAGCCAGGCTATGGCTTTTTTTTTGTCTTCATATCCAGGCAGTTGGTACAGACCAATAGTATCATAAAGACCGGAAATCACACAGTCCAGAACGCTACCGGCCACCCGGTAGTTGCGGTGAAGATCCGTGCTGACAATGCCCATCCTCTTTTTCAATTCCCAGATGGACTCCCCGGAACCCCGGCGGTTGCCGAATATCCACAACCGATTCCTGTAACAAGCAGGATGGTCACCTGTGATCACCTGGAGCAGGGTTGATTTTCCGCAGCCATTGGGACCGGACACCAGGGTATGGCCGCCCGGAGTTATGCACAGGTCAAGGTGGGAAAACACAGATTTGCCCGAATATTCTGCATGCCCGTTTTCAAGTCTGACCAATTCCTTTGTATGGGGCGTTTCCCCGGGTACAGGCGACTGGGAAAACGCGGTTTTTGAAAGTTTTAAATTATTGATGTCCGCTGAAAAATTCGCCTGGCCCTGCAACTCAAAAAGCCTGGGGAATATTTCCCGACGAGACCCTTTAAGGGACATGAACCCATTTTCAATCACTGCAATGTGGGTGGCGCCGGCGGAGATGTCTGCGGGATCATAAACAAACGCCAAAATGCCCATTCCGCAAACCCTGCAATGATCCAGTGCCAGATCAAGCTGCCTGCACCCAGCCTTGTCCAGACCGTCAAAGGGGGACTGTATCAACAACCATTGACTTCCCGAGGTGATCTTGGACAGCAGCAACAGTTTTCTTGTCTGGCCCGTGGATAGCTGTCGATAGCCTTGATCCAGGACATGATCCATACCAAAAGCCCGGATCATGTCTGCGTATTTATCCGGATTATGAATAAAGGTCCGGGCCAAAGTGCCTGGGTCCAGCCGGTCCATGAAATCGGTGTCGTCATTTTTTAGTTCCTGTTCAAATACCTCCTGCTGCTCGGAAAAGGAAAATATTCCCATCTCTTTGGGCAGGCAGATTTCAGCATCCGGGATTTTTGCCTGGCTTTGGGAAAACAAACTGAAAAAGGTGTCGATGCCCGATCTGTTTTGGCCCAAAATGCACCAGAACTGGCCAAATGACGCTTCAAACAAAGGGATATTTAAATCAGGTGTTTTTACATTTGTAATTTTCATGGCCGTATTCAACCAGGTTCATGGCATTTCAGCAAGCTGGAATTTATATTTAATAGTTTTTATGATAAAAATTGTAGCCGTATTTAAATAATTGACTTTGCAAAACACCTGATATTTTGCTACAAGCCTCCAGTGAAGGGTTATACCGTGTTGAATGTGTAACAGGAAAGGGCAGACAGGTGAACGGTTTTCAACCCAAAACAATATACGTGGATGTGGATGATGTCGTGTCCAAAACCACGGAAACTTATCCGGATGTTGTAGCCCAGGAGTTCGGTAAAACTGTGGCCTTTGAAGACCTGACCAGTTTTGATTTGAAATTTTATTTTCAATTGACGGATAATGAGTTTCAATATTTTTTTGACCTGGTTCATCAACCTGATTTTCTTTTGCAATTTGAGCCGGTGGAAGGGGCGGTTCAGACCTTGAAGGCCTGGGCTGACATGGGACACATCATTGATATTGTAACAGGACGTCCCACCTCGACCCAAGAAGCCACCCTGGACTGGCTTGGAAATCATGAGGTGCCTTTTAGGGGATTCATCATGGTGGATAAGTACAACCGTCCCGGAAATGACATGTCCCTGGCCATTTCAAAAAAGGAGCTATCCATGATGAATTACGATCTGGCCGTGGAAGATTCCCCGGACATGGCCCTGTTCTTGGCCCGGGACATGGGGGTTCCCACAGCATTGGTCCACAAGCCCTGGAACCGGGAGTGTCCCATACATGACAACTTGGTTCGGTGTACATCATGGAACAAAATTCATTCCATGGTCAAAGAAGTGGTACTTGAAGAAAATAAATAAATTATTCAAGTAGGCCTCTTCCGGACGGTTTGTCAGTCGTTAGCTAGTGCACCCTAACGAAAATTTTAGTAGGTTTTTTTTGGTGTATTATTATTTCAAGCTCCTCAATCAATAATGGAAAGTTTTTTTCGACTTTAGCCTTTAATCTTGGTTTCTCTGAATCGGCAATCAGGTTATTAACTCAACTTTCGGTGTTCAAAAAGGAGTGTAAATTAAATATCAACTTATTGAAATAATTATTATTAATTGCCGAATTTCACTTACTGGGTATCCGCTTGCCTCCAGTAAACACAACCTGTAGTATGCCTGCCATATATTTTAATATGGGAGGCATATCATGGAGAATGAGGACTACCCAG
>PDTI01000021.1 GCA_002747145.1 Desulfobacter postgatei | reverse complement strand
TGTTGAATGCCTTTCTGGCCGCATCTACTGAAAATTTATTGAAAATAGCGGCATAATTTTCTTGTTTTTTATGACAGCTTTTTGGGAATAAGGTACTAACCGCTTGATCTTGAATTGGTATCTGGTACAATAGAAGCTTAAAGGCCCATGGTCAAAATAAAATTATCCATCTACTTGTCTTTTAAGCCGCCCTCGGCGTTACGCCAACGTAACATATATGTCAAATATGCGTCCACTGGTGTGCCTTGATGGTGACTTAAAATCCGGCGCATCTGTGGCAGATTTAATTCTGACCATGGACCTGAAAAAGAGGGGACGGGTGTCCATCCGGAAAAAACATCCATATGTCATTACCAGTCATAAAATTGGAATAACTAAATGAAAACGTTAAAAATTGCCCGGGGCTTTGACCTGAATGTGCCTGAACAGCCCGATTTGAGCTGTACTCAACTGGCCCTGCCTTCCAGCCTGGGGTGCTGTGCCGGGGAGATACCCCATATCCGGCCTAAATTGTTGGTTAAAGAGGGACGGCGTGTTAAGACCGGCCAACCGTTGTTCACCGATAAGCGGAATACGACCATACAATATGTCTCTCCGGGAACCGGTCAGGTGGAAAAGGTTATTTACGGGCCCCGGCGGTGCCTGATGGAGGTGGTGATCGCTGCTGAATCCAAAGACGAGTATGTTGAATATGATCCGGTTGACTTGGACGGTATTGCCGGTGTGCCCCGGGATGCGCTTGTGACACACCTGAAAAAAGGGGGCCTGTGGCAGGGTCTGCGTCAGTTTCCGGCCCTGGATTTTGCCGATTCGGATCATTCCCCTGCCATGATTATTGTGGCCATGGACGGCAATGATCTTTTTTCACCGCGTCCGGACATTATTCTTCGGGATAATATTGCCGCCTTTGAAGCGGGCATGGCGGGGTTGCATATATTTTCACACCGGCTTGTTGTGGTTTGCCGGGAAAGCAGTCTTGAAGGCATCCGGAGGCTGGATAATTCATTGGCGGAGCAGGTTACCCATACCGTCCCGGACATCTATCCTGCCTGGCTTCCCGGTACCGTGCTTTATCAGATCAAGAAACAGGCGGCGGAAAACAACTCCTGGTGCATCCGTCTGGATCACCTGATCATGATGGGCCGGTTTTTACTTTCCGGCCGGTATCCGGTTGAGAAAATCGTCACCATCACCCGGCCCGGAGAACGGCGCCCCCATATGCAGGTCCGTCAGGGCATGCCCTTATCTGCTCTGATCCGGAAAATGCCTGAGAACAGTATTGTCACCACAGGCCGTTTCAATGGCCGGATACTGGAAACGGATGCCCATCTCGGTTTTTTTGAAAATACAGTCAACATCATTGAGGCCGGGCCAGGGGAGGAGATGTTCGGTGCTTTCCGGCCAGGGTTTAACAAGCCCACAGTCTCGTCCACATTTCTGTTTTCCCTGTTCAGGCGTCCGGCAAAAATGGACTGCACCCTTCACGGGGAAGCGCGGGCCTGCATCAATTGCTCCTATTGTGAACGGATCTGCCCCAATGATCTTATGCCCTCTTTTATCATGAAGGCGCTGCATGCCGATGAACTTGAAGAGGCAGTAGGGCTCGGGCTCATGGACTGCTGCAAATGCGGGCTGTGCTCATTTACCTGTCCTTCCAAGATTGAACTGACCCGGATCCTTTCGGACGCCATGGACGCCTATTACAAGGATAAATAATGAGGAATCCTTTAAAAAAGTTTTTTGATGATACCAAACCTTTGTTTACCGGGGATGGTAAGTATAAAAAGTATGAACCTGTCTGGGATGCCACAAAAACATTTTTCTTTCTGCCTTCGGAAAAAATTTATGCCATGCCCTTTGTCCGGGATCATTTGGATCTGAAACGCTACATGAGCATCGTGATTCTGGCGCTTTTGCCGGTGACCTTTTTCGGGATATACAACACCGGATACCAGGCCGGCATCGGGGCCGGGGAATCCTGGTCTGTAATCCAATGCTTGTTTATGGGTGCCTGGTATGTGCTGCCCATGATTATTGTCTCTTATGTGGTGGGATTTGCCTGGGAGTTTCTTTTTGCCGTGGTGCGGGGCCATAAGATATCCGAAGGGCTTCTTGTCACGGGGTTGCTTTTTCCTTTGACCCTGCCCCCGACCATCCCTTTGTGGCAGGTGGCCCTTGGCCTGTCTTTCGGGGTGGTCATCGGCAAGGAGGTGTTTGGGGGTACGGGCCGCAATATCCTAAACCCGGCATTAACTGGACGGGCCTTTCTGTTTTTCTCCTACCCGGTCTCCATGTCCGGGGATGTCTGGGTGGCGGGCAAACATCTGGTGGACGGCGTGACCGGAGCCACGGCACTTTCCAATGCGGACTATTCCCTGGGGCAGCTTTTCACGGGATTTGTGCCAGGCAGTGTGGGGGAAACTTCGGCGGTCTGCTGCCTGATGGGTGCCGCCATTCTCATGGTGACCCGCATTGCCAATTACAGGATCATTATCGGCGGCATTGCAGGACTTGTGATCACCAGTATTCTTGTTTACCTGATTCCCGGGGGCCAGGATACCTGGTCCAATGCCGGCCCCCTTTACCATTTGTGTGCCGGCGGATTTTTGTTCGGCATCTCCTTTATGGCCACGGATCCGGTCTCTGCGCCGGGCACCAACCCGGGCCGCTGGATTTTCGGGGCTGCCATCGGTTTTTTTACCGTGATCATCCGGGTGGGCAATCCTGCGTTCATGGAGGGGGTGATGCTGGCCATCCTGTTCATGAACGTGTTTGCGCCGTTGCTGGATCACCTGGTACTCAAGTATAAATCGTCTAAGAGGATTCCCAATGTTTGAAAAAAACTCAAAAGCCCATGTCATCCTTTTTGCCCTAGTCCTGTCTGTGGTATGCAGCCTTTTGGTTACAGCGGCGGCAACGGGTCTTAAAGGGCGGCAGCAGGAGAACATGGCCCTGGACAAAAAAGTGAATCTGCTGCGGGCCGCAGGCCTTGTGGATGCGGGTAAAAATCCTGGAAAAGAGACCATCAACAGCCTTTATGACCAACATATAAAAGAAGTCTTTCTGGACCATCAGGGAAAAATCATGGAAACCCAAGATCCCAAAGGCATGCATCTGTATTTTATCAATGCGCAGGACGCCGGGGATAGCCGTGATTTTAATGACATTTCCGGGTATATCGTGCCCATCAATACCCGGGGGTTGTGGGGAAAAATCCAGGGGTATCTGGCCTTTGAAAATGACGGGCAGACCGTTTCCGGTTTTTCCGTGTTCAGCCACTCTGAAACCCCCGGTCTTGGCGGGGAGATCGAAAGTGCCTGGTTCCAGAAGAATTTCAAGGGCAAAAAGATTCTTAATTCCCAGGATGAATTTGTCTCCCTGGGCATTGCCAAGGGAAAGGCCGCTGATCTGCCCAAAGAGGAACAGGAGAATTATGTGGACGGTATCTCCGGGGCCACCCTGACAGGCAGGTATCTGTCCCAAGGCATTAAAAGCACCCTGATCAAGTACGAGGGGGTATCTGTCATCTTCCGGCAACAATTTTTGAAACCCGCAACAGGTGAACCATGAAGCTTAAATCAAACAGTGAATACCATGACATCCTGATCAAGGGGTTGTGGAAGCAGAACCCGGTGGCCTACCAGGTGCTTGGGATCTGTTCGGCCCTGGCCGTGACCGTGAAGATGTCCACAGCCATTGTCATGGCCCTGGCCCTGACCGTGGTAGCGGCCTGCTCATCCATGATCATCTCATCTATGAGAAAGATCATCCCCTCCAACATCCGGATCCTTGTGGAACTGGCCGTTATCTCCACCCTGGTAATCGTTACCGACCAGGTGCTTACAGCCTGTTTTTATGACATATCCAAACAACTCTCCATTTTTGTGGGGCTGATCATCACCAATTGCATTGTCCTTGGCCGTGCCGAAGCCTTTGCCCTGGCCAACGACCCCATTGATTCTTTTGTGGACGGCATCGCCAATGGTCTGGGCTATGGTTTGATTCTTGTGGTGGTGGCCTTTATCCGGGAACTTCTAGGATCCGGAAAACTTTTAGGATTCCAGGTGGTCCCCGGGTTTGTCTATGATCTTGGGTTTCAAAACATGGGACTGGTGGTACTGGCCCCGGGGGCCTTTTTTATCATCGGCCTTCTGGTGTGGCTGAAGAATTCTTTGCCCGGCATATCAAGCCCCAAAAAATAAGGAGCATTTATGGGTGATCTGTTCAGTCTGTTTATCAATTCCGTTTTTATCGGCAACATCCTTCTGGCCTATTTTCTTGGGATGTGTTCCTTTATTGCAGTATCCAAAAATGTGGATACTGCGGCAGGGTTGGGGTTTGCCGTTATTTTTGTGCTGTCCGTCACAAGTCCGGTCAACTGGATGATCTATCACGGGCTGCTGGCCCCGGGCGCTTTGTCCTGGCTGGGGTATCCCGATCTGGACTTGAGCTTCTTAAAATTCATTACCTTTGTTGCCGTGATTGCCGCCATGACCCAGGCCGTGGAGATGGTCATTGACCGGTATTCCCCCGGGCTTTATGCCACCCTGGGGGTGTTTTTGCCCCTGATCGCCGTAAACTGCGCCATTTTGGGCACCAGCCTGTTCATGGTGGAGCGCAATTACACCTTCATGGAGTCTATTATCTTTGGCGCGGGTTCCGGCACCGGCTGGATGCTGGCCATTGTCACCATGGCCGCCATCCGCAAAAAGACCCGGTATTCAGATGTGCCCCAGGGGCTGCAGGGATTCGGATTTACGATGATCATTGCCGGACTTATGGCCATGACGTTTATGATGTTCTCAGGCATCACCCTTTGAATCCTAAGGAGACTTTGAATTGATTTATCTAATCAGTATTCTGGTGTTTACCGTTGTTATCGGTGTTCTGGTTGTGGTGCTTCTGTTCGTGGAAGCAAAAGTCACCACCCGGGGCGACCATTGGGTGACCATCAACGGCAAGACCGACGAAGCTTTGAAAATTTCGGGTAATCCCACGCTGTTGTCAGCCCTGGCGGGCAAAGACATTTTTCTGCCCTCTGCCTGCGGCGGATCCGGATCCTGCGGGATGTGCAAATGCAAGGTTCTTGAGGGTGGTGGCAGTGTACTGCCCACGGAGCTGTCACATTTAAGCCGGAAGGAAAAGGCACAAGGGATTCGTCTCTCCTGCCAGCTCAAAGTCAAGGAAGACATTTCCATTGAGGTGCCTGAATCTATTTTCGGCATTAAAAAATTGGAAGCCCAAGTGATATCCAACAAAAATGTGGCCACCTTTATCAAAGAGATTGTGTTGCGTCCCTCCGAACCCTTTGATTTCAAGGCCGGAGCCTATATTCAAATTGATGTGCCCGAATATGAAATTGATTTTAAGGATTTTCATATTGCTAGTAAATATGTCAGTGAATGGAAAAAGTATAATCTGCTGGAACTGACGTCCAAGGGGATAAAGCCTGGATTCAGGGCCTATTCCCTGGCCAATCCGCCCCATGACAAAGAGCGTCTCATGCTTAACGTACGTATTGCAACGCCGCCGCCGGGCACAGAAGGTATTCCCCCGGGATTTGGTTCATCCTATGTGTTTGGGCTTAAACCCGGGGACCAGGTGATGGTGTCAGGCCCATATGGGGAATTCATGGCAAGGGATACGGACCGGGAGATGTGCTTTATCGGCGGGGGGGCAGGTATGGCCCCTTTACGTTCTCATATTCTGCACCAGCTGGACGGCATCAACTCCGGGCGCAGGATCTCCTTCTGGTACGGGGCCAGATCCGAAAAAGAGATGTTTTACGATGAAAATTTTAAGGAACTTATGGAAAAATATCCTAATTTCTCCTACCATGTGGCCTTGTCCGAACCCGACGCAGAGGATAATTGGACGGGACAGACCGGGTTTATCAACGCTTATCTTGTGGATGCATATTTAAATACCCATGAAGATCCGGCTGAGATTGAGTATTACCTGTGTGGACCACCCCCCATGATTGATTCGGTTATTCACAGTCTTTACCAGATGGGGGTGGAGGATGATATGATATTTTATGACAAATTTTAAAGGATATTGATGCAAATCAGGTTTTTAGGAAAAAACCTTCACACGCCCATGGTGCTTGCATCGGGCGTACTCGGTAACAATAAAGCCATTCTGGAGCGGGTCTGGGAAAACGGATGCGGGCTGCCCACCATGAAATCCATTGGGCCCGCCCCCCGGGACGGCCATAAAAATCCAACGGTCATTGACCTTGGCAACGGCATGATCAATGCTGTGGGGCTGCCCTCTCCGGGCTACCTGAATATGGAGGAGGAGTGGCAGGAATTGTCAGGCCGGTCCTTTCCCATAAACGCGAGCATCTATGGCGGGTCTGTGGACGAATTTGTCCGGGTGGCCAAGTTTGTTTCTGCCAAGGGACCGGACTTTATTGAACTGAATATCTCCTGTCCCAATTCGGAGAAACATGGCATGATTTTCGGGGTGAATGCCCAGTCCTCCCATGATGTTGTCGCGGCGGTCAAAAAAGTGATTCATGTGCCCCTGATTGCCAAGCTGACACCAGCTGCCCCGGATATTGCAGCCATTGCAAAGGCGTGTGAGGATGCCGGTGCCGATGCCATCTGCGCCATTAACACGGCAGGGCCGGGCATGGTTATCGACATTGAGTCCCGGTCTCCGGTACTTGCCTTTAAAAAGGGGGGGCTTTCAGGTCCCATGATCAAACCCATCGCCGTGCGTTGTGTGTATGATATTTTTCAGTCGGTATCCATTCCCATCATCGGTCTTGGGGGAATCAGCACAGGAAAGGACGCTATTGAGATGATCATGGCAGGGGCAACGCTGGTGGGAATCGGCACGGCTGTGAGGTACCGGGGTATCACCGTGTTTAACAGAGTGAATAAAGAGATCAATGACTGGCTGACGGCCCATAATACGAATATGGAAGAGATCCGGGGTGCGGCCCACAGGAAGACCTTATGATTACGCAGCTGATGCCCGCCATGGTTAAAGTGGCGGACAAGGAAGTTTATACGTCTGGGTTTGCCACCCTGTTTATCAACGAACCCATTGGCTTCAAGCCGGGCCAGTTTGTCATGGTGTGGATTCCCGGCGTGGATGAAAAACCCTATACCATTTCCCATCACAGCCCGGACCGTTTTGGTATTACCGTGGAGGCAAAGGGTCTTTTTTCTAAAAAAGCGGTGTCCCTGGGGCCTGGTGATCAAATCGGCATCCGGGGGCCATTTGGCAACGGATTTAATATGGGGCATGGTCATAAACGGGTTGCCGTTGTGGCCGGCGGCTGCGGCATGGCACCCCTTGCTCCCCTTGTGGAGACCTTTCACACCGGTAACGGGCCGGAAGTTCTGCTGATCCATGGGGCCCGGTCCGCATCTTATCTGCTCTATCCGGACCGGTTTACGGTAAAAACCCAAATCTGTACCGATGACGGATCAAAGGGAGATAAAGGGCTTGTGACGGATATCTTGGCACATAAAATCAAAGCGCTGGCGGCAACGTCCTCCCCTGGATTTGATATGGTCTATGCCTGCGGCCCGGAAATTATGATGGCAAAGGTGTTTGAGATCTGTGAGGCCCAAGGCATCCCCTGCCAGGTTTCCCTGGAGCGGTACATGAGATGCGGATTCGGGGTATGCGGGGCCTGTGTCTGTGGCCATGCCGTGGTGTGCAGGGACGGGCCGGTATTTGGATCAAAGAGTTTGAGAACTATGGCGGATTTTAATACCCGGGCATTGTTGAAAAGTGGAAAGCCGGTTCCTTTAAATGAGTATGCCGCCTGGCGCTGCCGGTAGTTTGTGTTCAACCTGACAAATGGAAAAAAAATGAATTATAAAGAGGAATTTATTGAGTTTCTGGTGCAGTGCAATGCCCTGAAGTTTGGTGAGTTTGAATTGAAAAGCGGCAGAATTGCCCCTTATTTTATCAACACCGGCATGTTTGACACCGGATCAAAGATCAAAAAGCTGGGCACCTATTATGCCAAAGCCATTGAGGCCCATTTTAAAACAGAATTTCACGGGATTTACGGACCTGCTTACAAGGGTATTCCTTTGTGCATCACAGCCGCCTGTGCCCTGGCTGACATGGGCATTGACAAAGGGTATGTGTTCAACCGCAAGGAAGCCAAAACCTATGCAGACAAAAGCGCTGTGGTGGGTATGCCCCTGACCCCCGACACCCGGCTGATACTGGTGGATGACGTCATCACCTCGGGCAAAGCCATCCGGGAATCCCTGGAAATCCTGAAACAATGCAACAATCCCCAGGTTTGCGGCATTATCATCAGCGTCAACCGCCAGGAAAAGGGAAAAACAGATAAAAATGCCCTGGCAGAGGTGGCAGATACCCTTGGTATCCCCGTTTTTGCCATTGTGACCATACGGGAAATCATTGATTTTTTGCACAATCGGGAAATAGAGGGCAAAATTGTTCTGGATGATCATATGAAAGCAAAGATCAAAAACTATCTGAACGTCTATGGTGCAGGCTGCTGAAACTGATAGGGACTGGGCGCAAAATCTGTAGCGCCCGAAAAATAAATTAATGTTTTCCGAACCCTATACTCGGTGATCCCTTTTTTGTTAATCTGCCTGACTTCGACGCTGGAAACAATTTAAACCCTCATTTTGGGTAATTGTAAATTGAATTGACAATTACCCAAAAAAATTCATATGTTAATATTCATGATACCCCGCCATGCAAAAGAGATTATATTGTCACACTGGCAAAGCACATCTTTAAAGAAAAGCCATATGTCTCCCTTGAAAATCCTGATATTCAGGAAATGTCGCAACTTGATCCCCGTGGATTTCTTGACCGGTATAAGGATGGTGCCGTATTTGATGAAGTGCAGCGCTCACCAAAACTATTTTCCTATCTGCAAGAAATTATAGACAGCGGTGATAAACCCGGACGGTTTATTTTGACAGGATCGCAACAATTCGGACTGTTTTCCGGGATTACACAATCCCTTGCCGGAAGGGTGGGAATTATTCATTTGTTGCCATTTACCTACCATGAACTTTATTCCCAAAAAGCGTATCATGCACATGCGGCGAATTTGGACGCTGTTTTGTTTTCCGGTCTTTATCCGCCGGTTCACGACAAAAAACTTGATCCGCAGATTTGGTATGGGAATTATGTCCAAACCTATGTCGAACGTGATGTTCGTCAGATGATAACTATTCGTGATCTCAGGACCTTTCAGCGGTTTCTCAGGTTGTGTGCAGGCAGAATCGGCCAACTTGTGAATCTATCCGGACTTGCCGATGATTGCGGTATAACCCATAACACCGCAAAATCATGGATCTCGATTCTTGAAGCAAGCTATATTATTTTTCTTCTTCAGCCGCATCATAGGAATTTTAACAAGCGGATTATAAAAACACCCAAGCTGTATTTTTACGATGCAGGACTGGCAGCATGGTTATTATCAATAGGAAATTTAGATCAATTGAACATCCACCCCATGCGGGGGGGGATCTTTGAATCTTTTATCATCAGTGAATTTTTTAAAACCCAATTTAACAAAGGGCTTGGCCCTAAATTTTTTTTCTGGCGAGATCAGAGCGGAAATGAAATTGATTTAATCATAGAAAAAGGGGCGAAACTCACCCCTTTTGAAATAAAATCCGGAAAGACCATTACACAGAATTACTTCAAAGGATTGAAAAAATGGATGCGCCTTTCAGAGAATCTGGGAATTGACCCAACACTTATTTATGGGGGGGACACGTCTCTTACGCAACATGAGTTTCGCATTTTTTCATGGGCAGATAAATCGCTGTTCGACAGGTTGTAACGGAATAGATATTTTTTTCAAGTTCAAGGCGGAAAATCAATTTGACCGCGGACATAATGCCGTATTCGTAAGGATCAAATTTATTTATCAACGAAGAAATTGGGAAAATTAAGGCACCTTGAAACCCATTACTTTAATATAGACATTTTGTGTTGTTAAGGCCCATGATCAGAATTAAATCTGTCACAGCTACGCCGGATTTTAAGTCGTCATCAAGGCACGCCAATGGACGCATATTGGATATATGTGTCCATCGGCGTAACGCCGAGGGCGGCTTAAAAGACAAGTAGATGGGAGATTTCGCTTTGATTCCCTAATTATCAAACAGGCTCTGAGAGCTTGTGATTACGATTTTGTGTTACCGCCCCCTTTTTTCCTGTTGTAATTTCTCCGGTAAAATGCAAAAAAAACAGTATGAGATATGAAGGCCCCATATATCGCCCACCCAGTGAGGCAGATTCACTTTTAATTCAAGCCACGGTGGGGTGCCCCCACAATCAATGCACTTTTTGTACGATTTATAAAAATGGCACACGTTTTAAGATCAGGCCTGTTCAAGAGATTATGGAGGATATAGATTCTGCATCCAAAATTTATGGACCTAATGTAAAAACGCTGTTTTTTCCGGCAGGAAATACCATCGCGATGAAAACAGATGACTTGGTTGCGATCTGTATCTATGCCCGCAAAGTTTTTCCTGATTTAGAGAGGATAACGGTCTACGGCTCGTCCCAATATATCCATATAAAAGGGCCAAATGGTCTGAAACAATTGGCAGATGCCGGATTAAACCGTATCCATGTGGGGCTTGAATCCGGAAATGACGATGTTCTGCGCCATGTAAAAAAAGGTGTAGATGCCAGACGGCAAATTGAGGCATGTCAATGGGTCGTTGCCTCTGGATTAGAGTTAAGCCTCTATGTGGTATTAGGGTTGGGAGGCATGGTTTTATCGGATCAACATGCACAGGCAACGGCAAATGCGCTCAATCAGATTAATCCTGACTTCATCAGGTTGAGAACTTTTGTACCAAAAATCAACACACCACTATTGGATGACGTTGAGTCTGGCAAATTCAAAATGCTGGGGCCACATGGCGTTATAGAAGAAACCGAATGCTTAATCAGACAGTTAAAGGTGACTTCGTATTTAGTCAGTGATCATTACACCAATTATATTGATGTGCACGGTAACCTACCTGAATCCCAAAACCAAATTCTGGCGCAGATTAAAGCGGCACGTCAGTTACCTGAATCTCAATTTCGTCCTTTTTTTGTTGGAGAACAATAATTATTAGACTCTGTTTAAACATTAGGGAATTGAAGCAAAATCTCATGGAAGTGAGAACCAATTTTTACAAATTTTATGTTAGGCCCATGGTCAAAATAAAATCACAAACTTAAACGAAAACAACATGATTCTGTGCCCAAACCGTGCATTGGGATCTTTTTTTGAACCGGTATTTACCCATGACTAAACAGCTGCACCCACAACAACCGCAGTTTAAAACCGTGTCCGTCCAGGACGCCTGCGGCATGACCCTTGCCCATGACATGACCGAAATCATTCCCGCCAGATCCAAAGGACCGGCCTTTAAACGGGGGCACCGGATCCAGGCCAAAGACATCTGCCGGCTCATGCGCATGGGGAAAAACAACCTTTATGTGCTGGATCTTGATGAGAACCAGGTGCATGAGGATGAGGCCGTATTTGAACTGGCATCGGCCCTTGCCGGACCAGGGGTTGAGTTTTCCGCCACACCCAGTGAAGGCAAGCTGGAACTATATGCGGCATATCCAGGGCTGTTCCGGGTGAATGTGGACGCATTGACGGAATTTAACATGCTGGACGATGTCATGTGCGCCAGCATCCATACCAATAGTGCCGTGACCAAAGGCGACAGCCTGGCAGGCACCCGGGCCATCCCTCTGGTCATTAGCCGGGAAAACCTGGACCAGGCAACGGCCTTTGCAAAATCCACTTATCCCATTTTTTCCGTTACAATGTTCAACCCGTTGAAAATCCGCCTGGCCATCATTGGCAATGAGGTATATGACGGCCTGATCCAGGATCGGTTCCAGGCGATCGTCGAGGAAAAAACCGTCCGGCTTGGCGCTCATGTGCTTGAGGTGAATATCCTGCCCGATGACAGGGAACGAATCACCGCCCAAATCCGGAATTACATGGACAAAGAGACCGATCTGATCATCACCACCGGCGGCATGTCCGTGGACCCTGATGATGTCACCCGGGAATCCATTGAAGCTGTGGGCTTTGATGAAGTCTATTACTCATCTGCTGTGCTACCCGGGGCCATGTTTCTGTTGGGCTATACATCAAAAACCACGATCATGGGGCTGCCGGCCTGCGGGTTATACCACTGCACCACCATATTTGACCTGATGCTTCCCCGGATCATGGCCGGAGAGCGTCCGGGAAAACGTGAACTGGCAAGTCTTTGTCACGGGGGGCTGTGCTGGAACTGCCCCACCTGTCGGTTTCCCAACTGTGCTTTTGGGTAGTCCTCATTCTCCATGATATGCCTCCCATATTAAAATATATGGCAGGCATACTACAGGTTGTGTTTACTGGAGGCAAGCGGATACCCAGTTATTGAAATTTTATTTCGAACAAGCGAAATTAAAGATTGACATAAACTGCAAATTCGATTAACCTTTTTAAGTCTATAAGCCCAGGTAGCTCAGTCGGTAGAGCAGGGGACTGAAAATCCCCGTGTCAGCAGTTCAATTCTGTTCCTGGGCACCATTTACATGAATACGAGTATGTCCCCATCGTCTAGCCAGGTCCAGGACACAGGCCTTTCACGCCTGCGACAGGGGTTCGAATCCCCTTGGGGACGCCACCTAAAAGCTTACGGGGCTGTGTATTGCAGGCACAGTCCCTTTGTCTTTTTAAGTCTTTGTTTTCGATGGTGGCTCTTTATCGCTGTCAGTTGAGCGCTCCATACATTTCCTAAACCATAAAAGTTTCTAAGATCCGTTAGAGCCTGTTTGATAATTAGGGAATCGAAGCGAAATCCCATGAAAATGAGCACCAATTTTCACAAAGTTTCTGTTAATAGCCGGACTATTGACAGAAAATTTGGGGAACTTGGAGGCATTTTCATGGGATTGCAACCGATTCATCAATTATCAAACAGGCTCTTAGGCAACCTTTAACAGCACTTCCACTTCCTCCATCTGGCCGGTGAAGTCCGCAATTATTTTCAATGTATCTTCGACGGAAATGCCAATAGAGTCCATGGCCTGCTGGTGGAATCGATAAGCAAGTCCGTCCGCCCCTACCCCCATGCCCAGCATCATGCATATGCAATCAGACAGATAGACCACAGACAGCTCCTTGTCTCTGAGCATGGCCTCGCCAGTGAGATGATGATTGCGGATTATTCTGACCATTTTAGGAGAGAATTTCCACATTTTGGCAATCATTCCACCAAGCTCTGCGTGGTCCACGCCAATAATCTGTTTTTCAGCTTCCATAAAACTGAAATTTTCATTAATCACCAAGTTGTAGATTTTTTCAAAAGCATCCTGAACAAATTTATCCAGAATGGTTTTACCGATATCCTTGAGGAGCGAAATTGTGAATATGCTGTTTTTATTGGTCAGATCCAACTGCTTGGCCATCTGTTTTGCAATGAGGGCCGATGATACAGAATACTTCCATAACGCGCCCTCGTGCAAGTCATAACCTTTCTGGGGGCCTTTGGTTACCTGGGCGCTTATTTTGAGCATTACCAGATCCACAAGGCTGTCAGTGCCCAGCATCATGGCTGCCTCCTGGATGGTTTCAGCGGGATGTTTCAAACCAAAGAATGCGGAATTGGCAGTTCGAAGAATACTGGCGGTAATGGCAGGATCGTACTGGATGATTTTAGTGATGTCTTTCATGGATGCATGGGGGTCATCGACGATTTCCAAAAGGGAGGTGACCACGGCAGGCATGGGTTTTAGATTTTTTATCTCCTTGATCAGTAGTTGCATACTGCTCATAGCCGCACCTCTCCTGATCCGGATGTTTTCAAATAAATATCGCCGGAGCCAATTTCCATTTTTATTGTCCGGTTTGAATATCCCCCCACAGCCTGTTTCCAGATGGAAATATTGTTTCTGGTCAATATCTGGGTCAGTGCTGAATAGTTTTGTCTGCCGATATTGAAAAGTCCTTCCTGGTCCATAATTTCAGCTCCGCCTGCAACAAAAACTTTAATTCTGGATTTTTTAGCGCCCAGTGCGGATATCTGTTTAAACAGCGCTGGAATGCCGGTATCAGCGAACATAAACGGATTGCTTTTTGCTTTTACCTCATCAATGGCGGAGTTCGGCAGTATATAGTGAAGTACTCCGCCTACGCCGGCTTGGGAATCATATATTGCAAGGCCGATGCATGAACCAAGCGAGTATGCCACAATGGTATCACCGGTCTGATTGCTGACTTTCATATCTGCTATATCTACAATGTGTTCCATACTGTCTCAATTTTTTTAGAATAAGTGCTGACTGAACGCGGTCATATTCAGAATCAGAAAACCACAGGCCGGAAACCGGAAAAGAAAGGTCGACCTACGGTCTTTCGGTTTCCTTTCTCCAGTCTCCATCTAAATACCTTTGGTTATTATTTTGCTTTTATATCATTGTTTAATTTTTTGTCAATTGTTGTAACAGCCTATCGAGTGTAAAATTTTTGAATGTCCACTCTTCTGAGCTGATCCGAATGGTTTTCGATTTTACGCATGGTTTCCCCCGCGTTTTTTATCGTTTTTTTTCATGAGATTGCAGCCGATTCATCAATTACCAAACAAGCTCTAAGGTTTTTTAAAAGCACCTTATAGAGATCAGCCCAATGGAGCCGACTGCGGTGGCAGGTGACCGCAAACTCCGCTATGCTCCGCTTTGCGGCCCCTCAGCCATCCTCGCGGCTCATCCGGCGGACGATTGTAACCCGATTGAAACATGTTTGCGTAAAATCCATCCCATACAGTTAGCACCGATACAGAGCCGGCCAGTTTGACGACACTGGCACTAGTATCCCGTCCCAAAAATTTGATATGTTTTTTGGCAATTCAAATTCCGATGCAGCCAAACACGCTCTTAAATCAGGGTTTGCAGAGGAAAAACCTCAGCAGATTCTTATGTACCAGATCGTCAATAATGACGAGCAAATTTTATGCCGGGAATTCAGGCGAAAATCTGCCCCGCCGTACAAAACACCCCGCCGAAAAGCACCACCCGTCCAAGGTTGGTCTTCTTTCGCACCTGGGTCGCGCTTTCAGCGAATGCGTTCACAAGACCGGCATGAAATGATCCTGATATTAACTAACTTTTTTAGGAATTTTCAAATTTATTGACAATATAAAAAAAACATATATCATAGACAGGTAAACTTTAATTTAAGTGGATAAAATGGATAGATTAGAGGATACAAATAAAGAAAACTTCCCCACCGGCGATACTTCAGGAATATCAGAAGGATTTTTCCCGGTGTCTGCAGAATATATTTCTCTTAAAGAAAACAAAAAGGAAAAAAAGGCGTCTTTGCTGAATTTTAATGGTCCGGTTTTTGAAATGGTCATTTCAGTGAAAGGGGGGGTGGATATCCATTTAAAACAGAAAAAAGAGACCAGACGCCTTAATGTCTCAGCGGGCATGTTTTTTTTATGTCTTAACCATAGCCATTCGAGCTGTTCAATCACAACCAAAGACAGAGAGGCAAAAATACTGCACCTGTTCTATTCCTGCGACGCTCTTTATTCCTTCATCGGAGTGAAAGACCTTCCCCCTGTCAATTCAAAAATCTCAACTAAAACCATGGAGTTGGGAATTGTTCAGCAGCCTTCCCCCCCGATGAGCACAATTGTTGCCGATCTCTATTTTTTAATTGAGAATAAAACAGATGATAAAATGTACTTAACGCTCAAAGCCTTAGAACTTTTGTGGTTGTTTTTTTCCAGCGATTTTTCAAAAACCGAAAAAAACATCAACTCCAATGACCTCATTGCCATACGGAAGTCAGTTGTCATACTTAAAGACAATATGGAGTCCCCCCCCTGCCTCAATGAACTGGCAAAAGAAGTTGGCATGAGCGCATCAAAATTTAAAGTG
>PDTI01000020.1 GCA_002747145.1 Desulfobacter postgatei | reverse complement strand
TAGTTTCTTGCAATAAATATGAATAACATCTATCAGGCAAGTCTGCTTGGGCATCCAGCGGCATTATTCCACAAAAGCCTTTTAGGCGATAACAGGTTCGAGGCACCTTAAATTTACCTAAAATCGAAAAATAGTCTTTTCCATGCAACCGACTTTTCCTTTTTAAAATCACACCATTTTCAAGTTTAAGGCCCACGATCAGAATTAAAGCTCCCAAAGCTGTGCCGAGTTTTAAGTCACCATCAAGGCACGCCAATAGACGCATATTCGATATATGTGTCCGTTGGCGTAACGCCGAGGGCGGCTTAATAGACAAGCAGATGGGAGTTTTTATTTTGATCATGGGCCTAAGTTCTGGTCCGATATCACCGGTCCCTTTCTGGGCAAAAAAATATTTCATGCCTGACAAAGCTATTTTCAGGGCTAATTGGAATATGTTCTTTTCCATTTCATAAGCTGGCATAGACTCCGCATTTTGATTCACAAATTCAAAAAGGTTTTGTAATCCCAGTTTGCCTTCTGATATACATTTTTCGTTAGATATGGCCCTCATTTTTACTCCTGTATGGTTATGAGTCAGGTTTCCTATCTAATCATGCCATACTCGAGGACAATTGTCCAGCTATTTGAATTTTAGAGCCTGTTTGATAATTGATGAATCGGCTGCAATCCCATGAAAATGGCTCCAATTCCCCCAAATTTTATGTCAAGCGATTGATTTATTTGAACTCAAACGGGGGCCGGAAAATTCATTTTCAGTTAGAGACAACCGAAAAAGTAAATCAAATTGATACGTTATTTTATGATCGTAACAGAAGAGCAATAAAGATGATAAAAAAAGACATATTTGACCATGATGTAAAAGCCCAATTCCAGGCCTCGGCCAAAGAACGGCTGTATCGTTTTTTAATGGCAGATGACCAGATCAAAGGGGTGGTGGTGCATGCCACCCGGATGGTCAAGGAGCTGCAGGCAAACCATGATACAGGTCCTTTGGAAACGCTGATTCTTGGCCAGGCATACATTGCCGCAGCCCTGATGAGTGCGTCTTTGAAAGGTCGGGATCGGATTGCAATAAACATCCAGTCTTCCGGTCCTATAAAGGGCCTTGATGTGGAGGCCAATGCCTTCGGGGAGATCCGCGGGTATTTAAAGCCCAACCCCATTGAAGTGAAAAATCCGGGAAAAATCAAACAACTGTCCACCCTTTACGGGGCAGGCTTTCTGTCGGTGACCAAGTACATAGAGGATGCAAACCGACCCTATACCGGCCAGATTGCCCTGGTTCACGGCTCCATTGCCGAAGATCTGGCGGCATACTTTCTGACCTCGGAACAGATACCTTCCGGCTTCAGCCTGAGCGTGGCCTTTGATGAGAATGAAAAAATTACCGGTGCGGGGGGCATATTTCTGCAGGCGCTGCCGGGTGCCCAACCCGATAACGTTGCCCAAGCCGAAGCCATGATCCGGGACATGGGCGTCTTAGGCCACCGCTTTGCCCAAAATCAGACACCGGAATCCATCATTAAAACCTCTTTTGCGAACCTGTCACCGCGATTTCTGAACAGTTCCCGGGTGGAATTTTATTGCCGGTGCGCAAAGGATCGGATGGCCGGTTACCTTAAAAACCTTCCCAAGAAAGACCGTACCGACATCCTGGCAAACGGTCCGTTTCCGTTGACGCTTCGTTGCCATCACTGTAATTCGGTTTATCGGTTCAGCCAGAAGGAGCTAACCAGTGTTCTTAATGAAGGTAACAATGATGTTGATCACCACGGAAGACACAGAAAGCACTGAAATTGAGAAAGCAACACCCTCAATCTGTATTGTTGGATGGTTACTGAAGTTGGGCAGCCATCCAGCTCTTTTCGGCCTTGATTCCATTGCCGGTCATTTTTTCGTTAAAACACCCCCCCCTCATTCCCGTGTTTCTCCGTGTTTTCGGTGACCGAATATTGAACTTATACCCCGGATGAAGCAAGAGTTTTCAGATGATCTAAAAGCGCCCGTTCCAACCGGGTAATCAGATCTGATGGGACATAACTTCCAGCTCCAGAATAGCGGCAGCTGCGGCTGAAAAATTTAAATCATGGACCAAATTTTCCAGAACAATGGGGGGGCGTTATGAGTCTACGGCCGAAACAGCGGCTTCTTTTCTGACAAAAAGCATCATGATAATACCGCCAAGTATAAAAAAAACAAGCGCTGCCATAACCGGATCATCTTTGGCCGGAAGAACATTGATATTGGTCTGGACAGCCACATTTTCAAGGCAGACCACTTCCCCAGCCTCTCTGACATACTGCTGAGCCATGAACACGGTCTTTTTAAAGGGCCACAACGCATATAGTGAACCCGCCATCAGCCCGCCTAAAAAGGCCATGGTGGCATTATAAAACCGGGAAAAGACAAAGCTGACCAGCCGGGCAAACAAAAGGCCGCCCAAAATGACACCCAGGCCAAATATCCCCAGAAAAATAAATGTCTCCAAATGCAAAAATTTTAATTCAGAAATGGCTGAAATAACTTCAAAATAAGTGCCCATTAGAATCAATACCAGGGAACCGCTGACACCCGGCAGCACAGTAGCGGAAATGGCAAGGGCACCGCAAAGTGCAATATACAGATAGTCCCCGGAAGAATAACCCTGGACCGTTGAAGCAATTTTCCCCGATTCAGGCACAGAGCTCCCCTGGTCTGCAGAAGGAGCAGACTGGATCTGAAAGGCCCGGGCAAGATGATCGGACTTCATCTTGATCTTATCATAAGGATTAACCATGGCTGAGACCCACACAGAGATACCGATACCGGCCAGAAGACAAAGAACGGCCCAGGTATCAAAACGCTTTAACATCTTTACCGGTATAATGACAGAGACCAGAATCAGCCCGAAAAAAAGAGAATAGGTGACACAAAAATGGTGGAGTAAAAGATATTTCATCAGACTGGACAGGGCAAGAATGGCCACGATGGTCCCGGCGGCAAGTTTAAACAGAAAAAAAAAACCGGTTTCCCTGAAAAATGCATAAACATTTTTAATCCCCAAGACCGGGTGCCTGAAACAGGAAAAAACAAGTGCAAGGCATTTCAGGGCAAAGGATTGATTAATCTGGTTTAAGATTGAAAATACCCGTTCATATATTCCAAAAACCAGTAGAAAGGTTCCGCCGGAAACCCCCGGAATGATATTGGCTAGGCCCAGGCAAAACCCCATGACCAACGCTTTTATGGTTGCCGAAGTCGCAGAAGAATAAAAGGACATGAAAATTTACCTCAGTTCAGGTGTGTTCATTTAGGCCCATGATCAAAAGACGTTGCGTTCAAACATCTACTCGGGCCACCCGTGTTCGCCGATCAGCTTGACAAAACGGCAACCTCCCAAATTAGCCGATTTGATGCCGGTACTGGTTTTTTCAATACGTAAAAGCTCCTGGGAATACACCCCCCCCACAGGCATGACCAGACGCCCACCTTCGATCAGTTGATCCACGAGAGGTTCAGGAAGCTGATTGCCCCCGGCCGTAACAATGATGGCGTCAAAGGGACTTTCAGCTTTCCAGCCCTGGGTGCCGTCGGAATAACGGGTTATGATATTATGGTATTTCAGGCGGTCAAACAGCTTCCGGGTCCGCAGGTATAGGGTATTGTTACGTTCAATGGAATATACCTTGTAAACCATATGGGACAGCACTGCAGCCTGGTAACCGGAGCCTGTACCGATCTCAAGTACACGTTCCGGGCCTGTCAGGGTAAGGCTCTGGGTCATTTCGGCGATGATAAAAGGCTGGGAAATGGTCTGACCCTCACCAATGGGAAGAGGAAAATCCCCATAAGCACTATCCACCAGGGCTTCACTGACAAACAAATGGCGGGGTACCTGGATCATGGCCTGAATCACCAGAGGATCGTTTATCCCCCTGGCAATGATCTGTTGTTCTACCATATCCCTGCGCCAACGCGAAAATTTTGTGGACTCATTGATCATGGCCTTTTAATACCAGCAACCGCCGGGACCGTCAAGCATTTGAAAATGGGTTGAGATCCTGTTAAAAAATAGGGGGGGCGAAGCGAAATCCCATGAAAATGAAACCCAATTTCCCTTGCATTTAAACGTCAGTAAAAGTAAAAAATGACCATGGACAAAACTTTAAAAATGAAAATAACCGTATTTGTCGCGGTCCTGTTTTTTATACTCGCCACTGCCGGATACATGTTCATTGAAGGCTGGAGCCTTCTGGACTCTGCCTATATGACGGCCATTACCCTGAGTACGGTGGGGTATAGTGAAGTCCACGATCTGTCCGACGGCGGACAGTTCTTCACCATTTTTCTCATATTTACAGGTGTTGGATACTTTCTGTATCTAGGCGGTGTTTTCATCAGTTCTGTGGTAGACGGTGAAATAAAAAGCATGCTTGGGAGGCAACGTTTGAACAGCAAAATAAAAAAAATGAAAAATCATTACATTGTCTGCGGGTATGGCCGCATCGGCAGAATTCTGTGCAAGTTCGTGGCCGAAGAGACCCAGAACATTGTTGTGGTAGAACAGAAAGAGAAACTCAAAGCGATCCTGGAAAAGGATAAAATGCACTACATTATCGGAGATGCCGGGAATGAGGACGTTCTGGAATCAGCCGGAATTGAACGGGCAAAAGCCCTGGTGGCGGCCCTTGCAACGGATACCGAAAATGTTTTCCTGGTACTCACAGCCAGACAACTCAATCCCGACATCTATATTATGGCCCGGGCAGGAAGCACCATGGTGAGGAAGAAACTCTATATGGCCGGTGCCAATCAGGTGGAATCCCCCTATGATGTTGGCGGGGTTTCCATGGCATTGAAACTGTTACGTCCTACGGTCTCCAATTTTCTGGACACCGCACTGTCCCGGGAAAGCGATGCCATCCAGCTTGAAGAAGCTTTTGTACCGGAGAGTTCGGATTATGCAGGGAAACAACTTAAGGATTCCGGTATTCGCCAGAATTACAACCTGATTATCGTCGCAATCAAAGAGAAGTCAGGCCACATGGTGTTTGCCCCCCATTTTGAAACCATTATTCACCCCCGGGACACAGTGATTGTCATGGGAAAGGCCCAAGATCTCAAGGCGTTCAGGCATGCCCTTAGAAATGAACCAAAAAAAATTTCAAACATCTTTGGTTAGATTTTATAGATTACCCGGGTATCGGTAATAATAATGTCCACCGTATATTTTCTTGATTCCATCTGGATCTGGTCAACAATCTGCTCTTCATAGGCCAGCGAGACCTTACGGCAGGTTTCAGGCAATTTTGTAATCAGCTTTGCATAGTAGTTGTTTCCGAATCCCATGCGCCCACCCTTGTCATCAAAGGCCAGACCCGGGATAATGGCAATATCCACATCATCCAAGGCTATTTTCTTGCACCGCTCCGGATTGGGCTCAAGCATGTCATGGGCGTTGGGTACCAGATCCTTGTCAAAATGACTGATTTTATACAAAAGGAACATATTTTTAACATCCGTAAATACCGGCAAAATAATACTTTTCTCAATCTCCATGGCTTTTCGGATGATTTTTTCAGTAGGAATTTCCTTACTTCCGGGCGGGTACATAAGCACCTGATGGGATTCTAAAAAGTTTGCAAATTCGAATAATTTATTTTCAATAATATTATATTTTTCTTCAATCTGTTCCGGGGACAGGGCGTTCATACGTTCAGCTACCTGACTTAACGTACTGTTTTTACAGCTTTTAACTTCATCCATAATCACATTCCTTATAGTATTGCAAAATAATTTTTTTTGAGACATATTATACACTGCCACATAATTGTCAACCAGCAATAATCATTGACTGTTTACATGTCCCGTGTTATCTGAATAAGATTGTGGAAAAACTATAACCAGCCACCCTTCAACCCTATAATCGTGCAGGACAAAATCAAAAATGCTTGACATAAAATTGATTAAAAACGACCTGGACACTGTTGTCCAGGGCATGGAAAAACGCCGGGCAAACATTGATTTTTCCTCGTTTCTTAAAAATGAGGAAAAAAGAAAGGCGCTTTTAATTGATATTGAAGCGTTACGCCATCTTAGAAACACTGTTTCTGGTGAAATTGCCAAAATGAAGAGATCCGGCCAAGATGCCCAGCCAAGCATAGATAAAATGAAAGGTGTCTCTGAACAAATTAAGGAGATGGACAAAGAACTTCATGAATTGGAAGAGTGGGTCAAAGCGTTCCATATTAATATTCCCAATCTGCCCCATGAAGATGTCCCCATGGGAAAGGATGACACTGAAAACCGCCTTGAAAAGAGCTGGGGAACACCCCGGTCCTTTGATTTTCAGATCAAGGATCACGCGGACATCGCCGAAGGGTTAGGGATTCTTAATCTTAGGTGTGCGTCAAAACTTGCCGGCGCCAGATTTCCTTTGTACATAGGCGCCGGCGCCCGCCTTGAACGGGCTTTAATTAACTTCATGCTGGATATTCACACCACAAATCATGGGTATACGGAAGTTCTGCCTCCGTTTATCGTAAACAAAGACACCATGACCGGCACGGGCCAGCTGCCTAAATTTGAGGAAGACCTTTTTAAGCTTGCGGGTTGGGATTACTACCTGATTCCCACATCAGAAGTGCCCATGACTAACATCCCGGCCGGAGAAATCCTGGATGAATCCGAGCTACCCATGAAATTCACGGCATTTACCCCCTGCTTCAGATCCGAAGCAGGCTCTTATGGCAAAGACACCAAAGGACTGATCCGCCAGCACCAGTTCAACAAGGTGGAAATGGTGAAAATCACTTCGCCGGAGACCTCATTTGATGAGCTTGAATCATTACTGGCCAATGCGGAAGAGATTCTCCAGCAACTGGAACTGCCGTACCAGGTGGTCACCTTGTGCACCGGGGATTTGGGATTTTCCGCCACCAAAACCTATGATATTGAAGTGTGGATGCCTGGCCAGGATAAATACAGGGAAATCTCCTCATGCTCAAATTGCCTTGATTTCCAGGCCAGGCGGGCCAATATCCGGTTCAGACGGGAAAATGCCAAAAAGCCCGAGTTCTGCCACACCCTGAATGGATCCGGGCTGGCCGTGGGCAGGACGTTTGCAGCAATTCTTGAAAACTATCAAATGGAAGACGGAACCGTCAAAGTGCCCAAAGCACTAGTACCGTATATGGGAGGTATAGAAATAATTGACTATGAATCTTAATCTGTTTCCTGAGGATATCAGAACACATATCATCCCCTCACCTAAGGGGGAACTATATTATAAATGTCTTGGCTGCGGTGCCGAATACGGTATTGAAGAACTTTTATACGTGTGTCCTGGGTGCAACCAGGTCTTGCTGATCCATGACCGGAATAAAGATCAGCTCAAAGCCGTTTCAGGCCAAACCTGGCAGAGAATCTTTGATTACCGTAAAATGCTCAAGATACCTGCCCTTAAAGGCATTTACCGGTACCACGAATTCATCGGCCCCAGTATCCCACTTGGGTCCATCATCTACCTGGGTGAAGGGCACACGCCTATGGTGGAGGCTAATACCGCACTCCAGGAAAAAACCGGAGTAAAGTTCTATTATAAAAATGACGGCCAAAACCCGTCAGCCTCGTTTAAAGACAGGGGCATGGCTTCGGCCCTGTCCAGTATAAAATATCTTATTGATCAAGGATTTGTTTCCAACGTAATCTCGGTATGCGCATCCACCGGTGATACCTCAGCCTCGGCCGCCCTTTATGCCTCCTATCTGGTATCAAACGTAAAATCAGCCGTACTTTTGCCCCATAAAAAGGTCACCTCTGCTCAGCTGGCCCAGCCTTTGGGAAGCGGTGCCAGGGTATTTGAAATTCCCGGGGTTTTTGACGACTGCATGAAAGTGGTTGAGCACCTGTCCTCAAGCTATCCTGTGGCGCTGCTCAACTCTAAAAACGCCTGGCGGATACTGGGACAGGAATCCTACTCCTATGAGATTGCCCAGGACTTTGACTGGGATATGGATAAAAAAGTGGTCATGGTGCCCATTGGTAATGCCGGTAATATTTCAGCGATCATGAACGGATTCCTGAAATTTTACAACACCGGCATCATTAACACACTGCCAAAGATCATCGGGGTTCAGTCCGAACACGCAGATCCAGTATACAAATACTATCTTGAACCCGATGAGAGCAAACGTGTATTTACCCCGGTTCAGACCCAGCCAAGTGTCGCCCAGGCAGCCATGATCGGAAATCCCGTATCCATGCCAAGGGTGATCCAGATCGCCAGGGATTATGATGCGGCCAGCGGTCACAAAAATGTTTTTGTGGTCCAGGTAAAAGAACAGCAGATCATGGACTGGCAGCTGACGGCCAACCAGAACGGACATATCACCTGCACCCAGGGTGGCGAGTGCCTTGCAGGGATGGTCCAGGCAAAGGCATTAAATCTTGTGGATGAGAACGAAACCATAATTTTGGATGCCACGGCACACGCCATTAAATTTTCCGGTTTCCAGGACCAGTATTTTAAGGGTGAACTGGCTGAGACCTACGGTATTTCATCTGACAGCCGGTTTATTAATTTACCGGATTTTATTGCACCTGATAATCCTGAATTAATTCCGTCCCAGGAAAAACCCCTTGGACCACACCAGTTCCAGGAATTCGTAGAGGATGTATCAAAAAAAATCGCCGCGCATTTAGGACTTTGATCTATGTCTTTTTTCCGGAACACAATCATAAGAGATGTTCTTAGGCCCATGGTCAAAAGAACATCATCCATCGGCTTGTCTTTTAAGCCGCCGTTGGCGTGCCTTGATGGCGATCTAAAATCCGGCGCATCTGTGGCAGATTTAGTTCTAACAATGGGCCTTATCCCGATCATACTGTTTGTCTTCACCCCTTGGGCCTCTTTTTCGGCAACGGGGGTAACAACCCGTTTTAAAACGTATTCCCTGTTCACTTACAATGATCAAGCTTACCTATGTGAGCCTTACCTGGTACAGAAAGATGAATGGCTGTATAAAATTTTTCGTCAGAAAGGGGAAATATCCGCGTCGGATTTCCCCTTGTTTTTAAACATATTTAAAAAAATCAATCCGAAAATTCGTAATATTGATGCGATTTCCCCGGGCTGCCAAATTCTGATCCCCCTTAAGCAGGTGGACAGGAACGCTTACGAACAGGACAGCAACGGCACTGTGCAGGTTCCATTTCTGGCGTTCTCCACACAAATTACACCTGCCACCGTATCCCGCCATACCCATAAACACGAGATTAAAGCTGGAGATACCGTATCTGAATTACTTTCCAAAGAATTTTTATCCTCCAGGGGCAATGTCTCCAAGGTTGGGGAAAAAATGGTGCTTCACCTGAATCCAAACATCAAAGACATTAACCTTATCTATCAGGGGGCAAGTATCACAATCCCCGATCCTTCAATTCTTTCCCAACCCTGGTTTAACGATTTTATAGCCATGGGAACAAAAAGTTTGCCGCCAGCAAAAGTCGTTCCCGCTTACATTACCGAAAAAAAACGAACACTCACTCATACGTCCAGACCTATTTCCATGGCGGAGTTAGCACATCTAAAGCACTATACACAGCTTATCCAGGGCCGCCTCATGCACCAGGGGAAACTATTTTTCCCGCCCGGCGCCCAGGAAGACAAGCCTAAATTTATTGACTTGTCAAAAACACCTGTCATCAGTGATGGTACAGGAAAGAAAACCGTGCTGCTTGGACCCAATACCACTGAGGCCTCCATGGACCCCGATCTTGTTAGCGCCATGAAAGCCTATTGGAAGGATCTGCAATTTAAAAACCGCGGTGACCTCCTCAATGATAACTTATTGTTCAACACACAAACCATGAAAGATGTGCCCAATTGTCAGGAATCATTGATCAGGATTCTTTTGGCTGTTACATCCTATTCCTATGCACCGGATGGTTTTCCCCCCGTATCCGTAAATAATGTACCCATAAAAGTCTCTTTAGGCAGAATCACCCATGACCATTCCCCTGATATTTTAATCAACCCAGGAAGTGTTTACGGCAGGGCCCTTGAGATTATAAAAAATCAGGGCTACCAAATCCTGGATCTGCCATCAGACCTGACTTTTGAAGATGTCTGTACCCGCCTTTTTTCTCGGCTTGGGTATCAGGTATGGAAGGATCCATCATTCAATGCATACCGGAAAGTAGAAAATATTCCAGGTGTTTACGTTGAAAAAGGGATAGAGAAACTTTTTTTCACCAGAAGCCCCCTTTTCAAACGTGCCAGAACCTTTCTGGAAAATGAAAAAATTGATGTGGTTATGCTTAATAAGGAGCCGGCCCGATGAAAACAAAACTGTTGATCCTGGTTTGTATCTATGGTGTCATGACGGCATCCTGCACCTCAACGTTACAGACCCAGAAACAAAATAAAATCGCCCAGGCCATCAAAAAGGAAGGCGATGTATTTCAAGCCCGGGGAAACTATACCGTGGCCTTGAACAAACTGCTTGAAGCAGAAAAAATGGCTCCGGACGACCCATATATTCAAAACAGCCTGGGGTTGGCCTATATGGGAAAAAAGAGAAACGATATGGCCATCCAGGCCTTTAACAAAGCCCTGGCACTCAAACCCGATTATACCGAGGCCCGGAACAATCTTGGTGCAGCCTACCTTAGGGATGAAAAATGGGATATTGCCATAAATACATTTAACAAAGTTCTTGAAGATATCACCTACCGCACCCCCCATTACCCTTTAGCCAATATCGGATGGGCCCAACTGGCACAGCACAACTACCCTGTAGCCCAGAAATATTTCCTTAAAGCATTAAAGGAAGTATCCGGGTTTATTCCGGCCATCCACGGTCTTGCCCAGCTATATATCCGAACCGGACAGACAGACCGGGCCATGGCCTATCTGAACAAAAATATAAAAAAATCCCCGGGCACTGTCATATTCCATGCAGACCTTGCCCAGGCTTATGAGGCCAGTGGCCGGGCCCAACAGGCCATCAAAGCCTGGCAGATGGTTACGCAGTTGGCTTCTGAAAATTCAAACCTTTACCACAAGGCTGAACAGCGGTTGTTTGAATTGCAGTAGAAGAGAAAGAATCTATCACACTTTGTCAAATGGCTGATATCGTCCAGGGGCGATGATTCCCTCAGGATCCAGTACGGACTTGATCTCTTTTGTTATTTCCCAGAAGGTCTGGGAGCCCTCTGCCAATTTTTTCATGGTATGGATATTGGTCCGGTAAGGCGCATACCCCTGGGACATAATCAGGCTGAAGAAAGCATCATAACATTCCTGTGCCCTTTTGCATTCATTTTGATCATCCCTATCGTAGGAAATGGTAATTACACTAACCATGGCCCGCTCCGTAATCAGTGATACGGTGACCAAAGGCTCAAAACCGTATTGTTCAAATACCGGATTCACCAATTGAATCAAACGCTGTGCCGCCTCCCCGGTCATGGGCATAATCGGGGCAATCCACATCATGCCTGCATTGAAATCAAGGGGATTGGCCACGCTTTCAGGATTAACCGACCTTTTGACCCGCCACAGCGTACCAAACAAAAACGCATCTGTGGGCTCTCCTTTGAGCAATCCATACACTTTATTCAGGGTTTGGAACCTTGTTTTCAAGTCCGGGAACAAGGAAAATCGATCAAAGACCCCTGCCAGTCGATTTACCAAACCCAAGGTCCGGTCTCCGATGAAACGAATCTGCCCCAAGGGTTTCAGAACCTTTTTCAACTCTTTCCGCGTCATCCGGACCTGGGCCCGGGTACCGTAGATAGCCCCGCTGACATTCCAAGCGCCGAATTTACCTTTTTTGCAGAGAAGCTGCCGCAAATCATCGCTCAACGGTGTCTTATTCCCGGCCTTTTCCCAAGGGTATTGATTAAATGAGGAAAACACTCTCAGATCATTGCCGATATGAATCAGGCTTCTGATTTGTCCACTCAGCTTCAAGGGCCGCAGCACATCGACCACCGCAGCCAGATCCCTGTCCCGGGGCACGGAACAATAAAACATATTCAGGCACTCCGGCGCAGGCATCAACCAGATTCCCACCCGGGTTACAACGCCAAAGTTGGACTGGGTAAACAACCCATCCATATACGGTCCGATTCCGTATTTAAAGACATGGGTGGCTTGGGCATTATCATAATGCCCATACCCTGTTTTCAGGGTTCGTCCATCGCCCAGGATCACTTCCATACCACAGGTGTGAAGAAAATGATCTCCATAAGGCGTATGTCCAAAACCCCTCTCCAGAGTGTTGCCCAGAACACTGGCGTCAGGCCCTGATCCACTGCAGTCCAGCCACAGGGACAGATTGTTCTCTTTTAGATAGGATACGAGTTGAATCTGGGTCACCCCGGGTTCAATCACAGCGTATGCCAGGGTCTCATCCACATGGATAATCCGATTCATCCGGGACAAATCCAGAATCACCTGCCCATCGCCCACAGCACAAGCCGAGCCGTACCCCCAGTTACACCCCCGGCTCACCGGATAAATACCGACATGATATTCTTTGGCTGTTTTTATAATATCCGTTACTTCACTGCTGTTTGAAGGTTTTAAGACAGCCGCCGGTGTTGTACTTTTCGGCAGTGTCACTCTGGCATATCGCTTCATCGTCGATTCATCGGTAAATACAAACGCATCGCCAACAATATCTTTAAATTTTTGTATGGGAATCATTAATAGAAGAGTCGATCATAAATGGTTAAAAAGCCGCACCCTGAAAATCAGAGTTCTGCGTAAGGTATACAACAGTCTTAGTTATGTTTTATATAGCTGACAAGCCAATATTACCAAAGCCTATCAAAAGGCGTGTTGACGGTACGGATAAGACAATTAAATCAATCTGACCGGCTAAAGCCAAGAGCGTATCTGTGCAGATTAAATTCTGATCATGGGCCTAACACTACCGGATAAAGCATATTTGCTGTACAGAGTATAGTCATCAATAGTAGCTAAGGTAACTACGCCATAACAACATTGTTAAAAACAATACACCTAAATAAGGGCTTTTTCAATGTTTAATTTTCTTAAGATTAAAATAAAAAAGATGGAAACAAAAATATTTTTAGTTAAAGCAGATTGTTCGCTTCAGGTGCATTGCTTAAGAGCCTGTTTGATAATTAGGGGATCGAAGCGAAATCTCATGAAAATGAGAACCAATTTTCACAAATTTTCTGTTAATAGCCGGACTACTGAAATAAAATTTGGAAGAATTGGAGGCATTTTCATGGGATTGCAGCCGATTCATCAATTATCAAACGGCTCTAAGGCCCATGAATAATAATAAAGGTGAAAATGTCATTCGCAATCCAGTAACGGGTTGTAGAAATTTTTATGGTTCAAGAAGTGTATAGAAAAAAGATTTATCTATGAAGCACGGGAACAGTACTGGATGACCCGGCCGGTCAGCACATACAAAACGGTCAGCGATTCAGGGCGCACCATCCGGAAAAGCAAACTGGTCACCGGCAATGTGGTCATCTCCGTGGATTATTTCAAACGTATTGCAGCAGGCCTGCGCAATCTTTTCGGCGGTCAGGTCTGTGTATATGAAAGCCTGGTGGACCGGGCCCGGCGTGAGGCGTTGCTGCGCCTGCATGAGTCTTGCGAAGATGCAGACGAAATCATTAATCTGCTGGAAACCTCATCCATATTACAAGGGTAAAAGGAAACAGGTGGGATCCGTAGAGATCCTGGCCTTTGGCACGGCTGTTTATTTTGAACAAAACTGATGGATTATAAGTCAGCACTGCCCAAAAACAACGACAATATTTCCCATGACAGCCCGGTCAAAGAGGCTTTGGTGATGTTCTCTGGTGTAATTGCATTTTTTCTTATCGCCTATTTTATACTGGGACTTCTGGTGGACTGGGCTGTTATCCGCATTTCGCCGGAAATGGAAGCTGTGATTTTTTCTGGATTTCAGGTCTCCCCAGACCTGGATCGCCTGTCAGAATTAAATCTGCCACAGATACGCCGGATTTTAAGTCACCATCAAGGCACGCCAACGGACGCATATTGGTTATATGTGTCTGCTGGCGTAACGCCGGGGTGGCTTAAAAGACAAGTAGATGGGCGATTTTATTTTGATCATGGGCCTAAAGCCAATGCCCTGGCACTTGCCGGGGGCATCATCGTGGTTTTTTCAGGGATTTTTGACATGGTCCGTTCGGAATACGGCATTGCCTTTGTGCTGGCCCATGAACTGGGCCATTTCAAGCATGGTGATCACCTTCGGAGTATGGGGCCGCAGCATTGTACTTACAGCAATTTCTGCCCTTTTAACAGGAGCCGGTTCAAGTATTACCCAGCTGATGGCACCAGGTGTACATCTGACCCAGGCCCGGTATTCCAGACAGCGGGAAGCCATGGCCGATGCCCAGGCCCTGGAATCACTGGTCTGTTATTATGGCCATGCCGGCGGTGCCACTGAATTTTTTTAAACCATGGGAGAAAACCACAATCCAAATCGATTCATGGTCTATTTTTCCTCCCACCCCGAATATGAGGCCCGCATATTCGCACTGGAAAACGCAATTCAGGATCAACATTTTGACATCCGTACTGTGAAGCCTTTACCAACAGAAATTAGAGCCTGTTTGGGAATTGATGAATCGGCTGTCATTCCATGGCAATAGCCCCAATTTCCCCCCGAGGACTACATGGGCCTAACCCCGACAAAGCCGGGGGGGGTACCTAAGAGGCAATTATCTTGCCGGAAAGTAATATACAAACAAGACTGGTAAGCCTGGATTCGTTTATTGGTGCCCATGCTGGCCTTAATCGTCATTTGATTTTAGAAAACAGATCATATCCATGAAAAAAGGCATGATTGAATATTCCCATCGACAAATTGGCTGTTTTTGATATCATTAAAGACTTGGACTGCATCGTGGTGGTTTTGGCTGTCAGCGAGGAGATTTTTGCGCAGGTGACCGCCATGGGCCGTATGAGCCTGATGATCTCCGCCCTGGTGCTTGGGGCAGCGATACTGATTCTCTGGATTGTCACGGCCTCGGTGGTCAGACCCATCAGCCAGGTGGAAAAGGGCCTTAGAGCGTGTTTGATAATTAGGGAATCGAAGCGAAATTCCATGAAAATGAGAACCAATTTTCACAAATTTTCTGTTAATAGCCGGACTATTGACATA
>PDTI01000019.1 GCA_002747145.1 Desulfobacter postgatei | reverse complement strand
ACCACCCAGGATCGCGTAGACCGGATGGTGGCTGATGTCAATCGCTACGGGGTACCCAGGCAGGAGGTCAACCAAATCCTGGAGGATTTAGGCCTTGACCCATTGCAGTTATTCAACGCGAACAAACACCTGATCAAAACCGACACCGGCCAGACCAAGGGTAAGGCGTTGAACCCCATCAAGGCATCAAAGAGAAGAAGCTAAATGGCCTGGAGCAAGACCAAGCGTCTGGTTTACTTCAAAACTAAGAGCCTGTTTGATAATCAGGGAATCGAAGCGAAATTCCATGAAAATGGTTCCCATTTTCATGGGATTGCAGCCGATTCATCAATTATCAAACAGGCTCTCAACAAATGAGACCGGAAATGGCCGATATTACGATCAGCAAATCCCACAGTTTAGAGATCAGTGAAGCAACACAGCAAACCTTTCCGGGACCGGATTGAAAAAAGGTGTCGTTGAATTGACAGACCGTTCAATTAACCTGGAGATCACCCTGGGCATACTCGCTAAAGCCATGAAAGGCAGAATCGAAGGACATGTAAACATGGCCTTAGATAAAGTGCTTTGCTAAACCCAACCTTTGCTCTTGATTACCTCATCCGCTCAATATTGATAACGGTGGTGGGCTAAGCGCCTGTTTGATAAGTGATGAATGGGCTGAAATTCCCTGATTACCCAAAAAGTTTTAAAAATATGACTTGACAGAATGGGTATTTTTATTTATTTTTTTTAGTCCAACCTAACTTGTAATGGGTTAGCGAAATCCCATGAAAATGAGAACCAATTTTCACAAATTTTGTTGTTAATAGTCGGACTATTGACATAAAATTTGGGGGAATTGGGGCCATTTTCATGGGATTGCAGCCGATTCATCAATCATCAAACACGCTCTTAGTGCGTCATCTGACAGGTGACAGCTAAAAATCAAAAAGCACCTTTAATTCCCCCCATCAAATTTTATGACTTGGATTGAGATGGTTACCTTTGCTCAGAACAAAGATTACTTGCAACTATTTAGGTGGAGGAAAAAATGGAAACGAACTTTACCATGGAAACCCATAAACAGGATAATGCCCTGCATATTGATATGAAAGGCACCTTTGACGGGGCATCCGCTTTTGCCCTGATCCAGAAAATTGAAAAGGAAATTTACGATAACAAGAATAGTGTCTATGTGGACACCAAAGATATCTCAAAAGTTTATCCTTTCGGTAGAGCGGTTTTGTCTTCTAAAATGCCTAAAACATGCCGAAAATGTGTGTGTTTCAGGGGTGCCATGGCCGACCGGATTGCACCTGAAGGCTGCACCATAGAACATAGGACGCTTCATCAAAGTTGCCGTCAATGCACCGGGGACTGCAAAAACTGCCAATGCAACACATCAAGAAAAATTAACATCCAGCCCACCATATATCAGAATTTAAAAATGGTATCACAAAACAATCCCCAAGGGGGGTGTTGCCGAACCAATTCAAGCGCTTTATGAAAACACCCCACCCTGTTGTGTGTGGTGCTGGATGAAGCTGTGGCAGATTTAATAATGATCAGAAATTTTATAACAGCTCCGGGGGAAACACAACAACCTGTCCAATATCCGGGGCATCGCAGAACAGCATAACCAAACGGTCCAGACCAAGGGCAATGCCGGCGGCAGGCGGCATCAAGGCAAGGTCGGTTAAGAATTTTTCAGGCAGGGGCAGCTTTGCTTTACCCTGGCGGCTGCGCAGTTCATTTTCCGTTTGAAACCGTTTTCTCTGGAGTTCATGGTCTGTCAGTTCCGTGAATCCATTGGCCAATTCCATCCCTGCCGCATACATCTCAAACCTTTGGGCAATGTCCGGTTTTTCAGGATGGGCTGCCGACAGACTGGCCATGGATATGGGGTAATCATAGAGGAAACAGGGACGGGATCTGCCTAAATGAGGCTCAATGTCAAAGCTGATCATCTCATCAAATCGTCCGGTCTCAAGGGTCTGGTTCAAAGAAAGATCGGAAAACCGTTCAAATGCCCCGGCAACCGTGAGCCGCTCAAAGGGGCTTGCCAGGTCCAGGCAAGTGCCTTGATAGACAAGGCGTCCCGGTGTGCCCACGCCTTGTGCAATATAACGCAAAAGGCCTTGGCACTGGGCCATAAGATCTTCATAGGTTTGGTCTGCAGCATACCACTCAAGGATTGTGAATTCAGGCAAATGACGCTGGCCGCGCTCACCCTGGCGAAAGCATTTGCAGATCTGAAAAATTTTGTCTGCCCCCTTGGCCAACAGCCGCTTCATACACAATTCCGGGGAGGCTTGCAGATATGCGCCCTGGGATGTCACCGGATCAATATGGGCTTCGGGAATGATTGATGGACACCGAAGCGGGGTTTCCACCTCGATAAAGTCCATTGAACGGAAAAAATCCCTTGTCAATTCCATGACAAGGGATCTTTTTTTAAGATTTTCCAGCAATTGGAACCGCGTCATCTTGCCTTGCTTTGCCGGTAAGATCTATTTTTTGATTTCGTACAGGCCCTTTGTCCGGTCCTGGAGATAGATACGGTGGTACTTGGTGGTATCTGCCTGATCATAAAATTCATAACCCTGCTCCCGGCAAGCCTTGCAGGCATTGATGGGGATGTGAACGCCCAGAATATGGTGGCCTGACGTGGCATTGGAATCCACCTCAAAACTGCCCCCGCAATCCCTGCACACCCGGATTTTTTCTTTTTGGCGTTCAAAAATATTGTCCGTGTCATAAAAAACCTCACGCTGACGAACCATAATCTGACCGGGTTCGCCGACAGCTTCCCTCATCTCATGCCGCTGGTTCCAGTAGGTCATGATCTGATCGCAGGTGCTTTTGATGTTTTCCATAATACTCACAGACTGCTTGAGCCTTTCCGGATTGTAGTCGGGCTCCACCACGCCGGAATAGTCAATACCTGCCATGGCAAGAATAATGCCCAAGTTGACATAAGGCAGGGCGCCTTCAATGGCGTATCCCCCCTCAAGCACCGCAATGTCGGGTTTCAGCATGGAGGTCAGACGCGCATACCCCTGGGCCGAAAAATTCATATTGGTCAACGGGTCTGTGTAGTGGTTGTCCTGTCCGGCGGAATTGACCACAAGATCAGGTTTGAATGCCTCAATTACCGGTAACACACAATTTTCAATAACATAGAGATACCCTTCCGTGGACGTACCCGGGGGAAGCGGAATATTCAAATTGGACCCCTTGGCATTGGGGCCGCCCAGGTCCTTGGGAAAGCCTGTGCCCGGATACATGGTCCGGCCGTCCTGGTGCAGCGATATAAAGAGCACATCAGGATCATGCCAGAAAATATCATCGCTGCCGTCCCCGTGGTGACAGTCCGTATCAATGACGGCAATACGTTTGACCCCAAACTGGGAACGAATATATTCCACCATGATCGCTTCAATATTGATATGGCAGAACCCCCGGCCCCCATGGCTCACCCGCATGGCATGATGCCCCGGCGGCCTGACCAGTGCAAAGCCGTTTTTTACCTCTTTGAGCATAACGGCATTGGCAATGGCTTTGGCACCGCCTGCGGAGATCAGATGGGATTCGGTTGTAACGGTCTTTTCATCGGGCACACAAAAATGGGCTCTTTGAATATCCTCTGGTGTTACAATCTCGGGTTTATACTCTATGATTTGGGGGACATCAAAAATCCCTTCTTCAGTAACCTGGTCCTGGGTATATAAAAGCCGCTCCTCCCGTTCAGGATGGGTGGGGTCAATGGCCCAGTCAAATGCAGGAAAAAAGACCAGACCGGTTTTATGAGATGCGTTTAACATGGTATCCCCCTTTAATTGTCCGGCGCCTGCCGGTTAAGCATTGATTCATACCCATGTATCAGGCCGGGTTTAAGCTGGACTTTAGTCCGGAAAATTTTCCCCTTGGGAGAAAAGTTACGCACAATGTTAAACTCCTGGAATTCAACGATTTCCATCTCGTCGAGATTGTTAGGGTCTGCCCCTGCATTTTCCGCTTTGGCCTTAAGCAGGCGATACGCGGTTTTCATCAGCTCATCTTTGGAAAAGGCTTTGGAAACAGGCTCAGTAAAATCCTCTTCATGGGCGGTGACAACCCCTTGTTCTGTGTCTGCATTCACCGTGATTTCACAGGTGGTCCTGGCAAGGGCTGCGCCAATGGCGTTTGCAACTGAAGCATAAGGAACCGAAATAGTTTCAAGCTGATACATATCCTGGATTTTCTGTGCGAAAAATCTGGCCGGCCCCCCCATGAGAAGAATCGTGTCCGGGCTGAACGTGTACCCTTCAAGAAAATCATGGACCGTATAGACGGGCGTGGCATTCAACTTATCTATCTTCTCAAAGGTTTTTTTCACAATGATGTTGCAACAAATTTTAAATATATGTTCCGCAGCCTCCTTTTCCGCCATGCCCAGCTGATCTGCAATGGACTTTATACCCTGCCGTGCCTGGTCCTGGTCCCCAGCGTCCATGAACCCTAAAACCACCAGGGCATCCGTGGGGGTAGGTACAGACCCGCCAAAGGCCATGGCCGGCCCCACACGGTCAGGTCCCACCGTGAGTACCTTCTCTTCATTGACCCTTAAAGCCGAGTCGCCGCCGATGCCTCTGGAAACCGTTTGCAGGGACCGAATCAAACTTTTATACCCCCCGCGCTGGATGCCCACGGGCTCAAGCAATGGGGCTTTGTCCACGATAAATGCAATATCCGTGGTGGTTCCGCCGATATCAAGCACCACAGCATCGTGACCCTCGGGGGCATAGGGAATAGCCCCCATGATACTGGCTGCAGGCCCTGATAAAACCGTCTGGGCCGGAAAATCCATTGATGCGTCCAGTGTCATGGTCCCCCCATCAGCCTTGAGGATCTGAATGGGTACGGTAAGCCCCATCTCTTCAAGGGATTGTTCAACCGCCTGGAAAAAATCTTTATGAAGGGGATATACCGCCGCGTTCATATAGGTGGTGGCAATGCGCCGGGGAAAATTCAGATTGCCGGAAACATGGTGCCCCAGAAAAATCTGTTTAAACTGCGTGCTTAAAATCCGTTCGATCAAAATTTCATGGGCAGGATTTCTGACACAGAATTTACTGACAACGCCCACATATTCAATACCCGCCTTTTTCAGCTTTTCCCCCACAATCTGAATGTCCAGCTCATTGATCGGCTCTATTTCCCGGCCACGGTGGTTGATGGAACCGCCCACGGTATAATAGTGTTCTCCGGTCCTGAAATTTTCAGGATCTATGCCCGGTCCGGCTGATACAATCATACCCACCGGTGTCACGGTTTGCTGGACAATGGCGTTGGTGGTCAGGGTCGTGGAGATAACAACGCGCTCAACGCGGCTGGGATCAACGTCTTCAAGGATCAGAGTAAACCCTGAAAGAACGCTTTTAAACAAATTGTCCGGCTGGGTGGGCACCTTTACATGCTTTTGAACACCTTTGCGGCTGAGAACAACAACGTCTGTGTGTGTGCCCCCGACATCTAATCCTAAAATCATGGCGTCTTCCTTGGTATAAAGCGTTGCGCCGAAATATACGGTATCCAAGAAGCTTGTCAGAAATCGACTAGCTTGTCAATGAAGTTTTAGGGTACATGCAGGGCAGGGTCCGTTCTTTTAAGGGCCTGTTTGATAATTGAGGAATCGGCTGAAATGCCATAAAAATGACCCCAATTCCCCCAAATTGTATGAATAGTCCGGCTATCAGCAGCAAATTTGTAAAAACTGCGTCTCATTTTCACGAGATTTCGCTTCGATCCCCTAATTACCAAGCAGGCTCTTAATCCAAGATACGTCACCCCTGCCTTTTCCATGTCGGCGATAACGGTTTTCCATGTACCTGCCTCCTGTTCCCTGGCAATAAATGGCTGGGACAGCAACGCCCTGCAGATCACACTTGCCCTGTCCGCCCATTCATGGTCTGCAGGCACGACCAGTTTTATGTCATCTTGAACCAGTTTCTCCTGGACAATGTAGGGAACCCTGGTTTTTGTACCCACCACACCCAGTTCCAGTTCGCCGTCTTTGACAGCCCGGATAATTTGGCCTGTAAAGATTTCGATGCGTATTGGGACTTTTCATAAGGCCTGTGAATACAAACGCAATCATCAGGCTTTTTATCAGGATGGTGAAGTTCCGCCTACAAAGCATCCACAATCTTCACCTAAACGAGGCTACTTGTACGACGGTATATCAAACCTACTTAAAAGATTTAGGATTCTTGATAAAGGAAATGGCGCTTGAAGTTAAAAAGAAAGCCATTGAAAATGGAACAGATTTTTCGGTAGGATATATGGCAGGCTTTCATCGAATCGTATATTTGACGCAACAACAAGCGGAGGCATTCGGAATACCATTTGAAAAAATTGGATTGAGTGGAATTGATGCTGATGAAGATTGACCCCTCCTACTCACAATATATTGTAATAATAATGTATTTATATTCCTCTCACAGCTTTCTTAATCCCTCGGATAAATATAAATGCGGTTACCCTGGGAGAATAATAGATACCCAGTCGGACCGCGGCCGTTATAAGGTAAACTGACTGACCATGGCGTCCAGCTTTCCTGCAAGTACGGACAGGTCTTCTGCCCTGCGGGCAACCCTGGATGAAGCTGTTTTTACGTCTTCCACGGTCTGGCTGACATTGTTGATGTCCACGTTGACCTCGCCCGCCACAGCGGAGGTCTGGATCACTCCTTCGGTGGCTTCTTGGGCACTGCCAGCCGCCTGAGTTACGTTTGTGGTAATTTCCTGGGTGGCCGAAGACTGTTCTTCAACAGCATCAGCAACAACAGCAACTATCCTATTGATTTCATTTATCATATCAACAATTGACCCAATGGCTTCAACGGATTCTCTGGTACTTTTTTGTACGCCGCCGATCCTCTTACTGATTTCATCGGTAGCTTCTGCTGTCTGATGGGCCAGCTCCTTGATTTCTCCTGCGACCACGGCAAAACCTTTGCCTGCCTCTCCTGCCCGTGCCGCCTCAATGGTGGCGTTCAGGGCCAGCAAATTGGTCTGTTCGGAAATATTGGCAATGGCTTCAGTCACTTCATTAATCTCTACAGCGGCCTGACTGAGCAGGGCGACCTTCTCAGAAACATAGGTCGCTTTTTCCACAGCCTCGGAAGTGGTTTCGCTTCCCTTGGCCATATTTCCCGCAATCTCATTGATGGTGGAGGCCATCTGTTCAGCAGCTGCCACAATCATCTGCATTTTGCTCGTTGTCTCCTCTGCGGATTGGCTAAGGGAATTCATGGTTGCCGTCATCTTTTCCGAGGCTGCGGCAACACTGGCAGAACGATGGGCCGCATCTTCCGCTCCTGAATCCATCTGATTAGACAGGGCAGACAGATCAGAAGAAGAATCCTTCAGGGATTCCACACCGCCAAGGATATCTCGGAACATCCTGGATAACTTGTCAGCCATTTCATACATGCTCTTGTAAATACCCTTCATTTCAGAAGGTTCCCTGGAAAATGTCATTGCAAGATTGCCATTGGCGATTTCATCGGCAATCCGTGCGATCTCGGCAGGTTCTCCCCCGAGCTGCCCCAGAGTGCTGCCCAGAATCAGAATCATTGCGCCAATACCGAGAAGAACCGCAATCAGGGACACAACACCAATAAGAATACTGGAACGGCGGTTGTTGTTTTCGATTTTTGCGCTGAGTTTTCTGCGAATTGCTTCAAAATCCCTCTTCAATTTGTCACACTCATTGTTCACCAATGTCCCGGCTTTTCCGCAATCTATACCGGCTTTATCCGCTTCAAAAATATAGACAATCAATTTTTCCACATGCTCTGCATAGACTTGCCGAAATTTTTCTGCCTGATTGACAGCATTGAGTACATCGGAATCAGGAGCCATGGGACGAATAAGATCAAGATTCTTTTTACACTCTTCAAACCCTGCACGGATATTGTCAATATCTTTCTGGCTGCGGCTTTTAACGAATTTTTCCACAGACAGCCGCCCCAGAAGGAAGCCTGCAACAGCCTCTCCTGCATAAAAGGCACCCTTGCTATGGCCGTCCCGCAGGGCGTCTTTGGCAATTGCTGGTTCTGGATGGATGTAACCCTGGCTTTGAGGGCGGGGTCATCAATCAGGGCCAAGGCTTCTTTCAGAAATTTTTTCAATTCCAGATTATGTTCCCCAAATTCTTCCACCTCTTCGTTTTTATTGAAACCATAAAATCGAATTGCATGAAAACGGTTTTTCAATAAGGTTGCTTCAATCGCATTGATAAGGTCTGTGGCTTTTGACCTGCTCTGGTAGTCAAAAAACGCCCTGGTCGTCACGCTGGCCGAGAAAAAAGAGATAAGGCCAATGGTGAGCAGCAGTAGAATTACCAGGGTAAATCCGCCAATCAATCTTGCCTTTAAGGTTATATTTCCCCAATTCATAATGTTTTTGGTCCTTCCAAAATTAAACACCCCTCCAGGGGCGGATATAACTATTTTTTAATACACCCTTTTCGTAAGCTACTTTTAACGATATTATAAGCAGATACAAGTTTTACAGATAAGCTGATTTCTCGTAAAAAGGATAACCTATTGAAATCAAATTCCAATATGTTACGAAAAGGTGCTTATAAAGGTGTTATTATTTCAACATATTAGGCTCAAAACAGGAATGGCTTATCGAACAGATAAAATTATTCATACCATCATTTGATTCTGATACAAAAAAGAATAAATAAATGCAAGTATAATTTTACATGACTACCAAAAAAATATTTAAAAACTAATCAATGGGAGGCACATCAGAGCCTTTGTGATCATGATGTTTTCCTGAATGTAAAGGTGATCCGGAAATTGGTGTACCGTTAGAGCTTGTTTGGTAATTAGGGGATCGAAGCGAAATCTCATGAAAATGAGAACCAATTATTACAAATTTTTTGTGAATAGCCGGGCTATTCGCATAAAATTTGGGAGAATTGGGGCCATTTTCATGAGATTGCAGCCGATTCATCAATTACCAGATAAGCTATTAGTTATAGCGATCTTGCCATTTTTTACTTTTGACGATACGATCAAATTTTTCCTTTACCCTGCGTTCCACGGGTTTGGGGACCATATCGGAAATGTCCCCGCCAAACCGAGCGACCTCCTTAATAATGGACGATGAGGTAAAAATCCAGCGAGATCCTGTCATAAGAAAGACGGACTGGACCTCCCTGTTGAGTTTTCTGTTCATCAACGCCATTTGAAACTCATTTTCAAAATCAGACAGCGCCCGCATGCCCCGGATAATGGCCACAGCCTTTTTAATCCGGGCATATTCAACCAGAAGCCCATCAAAGGTCTCTACCTCAACCGTAGAGGAATCAACCTTTACCGATGGGTCTTGGAAACATTCCCTGATGATGGAGACACGCTCCTGGGGGGAAAACAATGGTGTTTTTTTAGACGTATTGTTCAGCACCCCCACTATCACATGATCAAAAATTTCCTGGGCGCGCCTGATAACGTCAAGATGCCCATTGGTCAGGGGGTCAAAGGAACCGGGGTAGATGGCAATTTTCCGTTCAGGGGCAGTCATAGGCGTCCTTGTGGTCTGTGGCGGATTTTCGCCAAAATGTAAGTGTTGTCCTTGAGTATTTTTTTTCCAGGTATTTGTCAAGGTTGTTCAGGGGGGTGTTCAGGGGTCCTTTGGCAGACTGTTCCACAACGATGATTGCCCCGGGTGCAATCAGTTCTGAAAACCCATGTTTTCCAGACACCTGTTCCGGATACCCTTTATTGTATGGCGGGTCCATGAAAATCAGATCAAAGGACTGGTGGAATACCGGTAAAGACGCGTGGATAAGATCATGACAAATAATCCGGGCCTGATCTACCATCCGGCACATCTCAATATTTTTTTTTATCACATTGCAGGAAGATTGGGCCGCATCCACAAACACAGCAGATTGCGCCCCGCGGCTCAAGGCTTCAAGCCCTAAGGCTCCGGTACCGGCAAACATGTCCAGCACCCTTTTGTTTCGGATACTTGGGCCAAGAATGTTAAACAAGGCTTCTTTGATCCGGTCCGAGGTGGGACGAATATCTTTGCCCTGGATCTGAACCAGTTTCCTGCCCCGGCAGGCACCACTGATAATACGCATCAAATTTCAGACACTCTTTTTTTCACAAAGTTCAGGCGTGCGCCCATTTGTTTGGCCGCAGCCTCAAGATCCCCATTCATCTGATCCACCCTGGAACGAATAAATTCCATCTCAAAGGCTTCCTTTGCCTGATCCAGTTTTTCCATGGTAAAAATTCGGTTGCGTTCTTCACTTATTTCGGGCAAGCTTTTAATGTCTGGATTATAGGGTGCAGGGATATCATTTTTCCCGATCACTTCACTTTCCACCATAATGGATAAGCGCTCCATCAAATTTTTAAGTTCTCTGACATTGCCCTTCCAATGCCATTGTTTTAAGAGCCCAAGGGCCTTTTTGGACATTGTTTTTTCAGGCACAGATAATTTTTCAGCCAGTTGGCGTAAAAAAATGTCCACCAGCATGGGGATGTCGTCGATTCGTTCCCTGAGGGGCGGCACACGGATGGGGATCACATTGAGTCTGAAATACAGGTCTTCCCTGAATCGGCCTTCTTTGATTTCGGCTTCAAGATCTTTGTTGGATGAGGTGATCACGCGTACGTCCATGTGCAGGGTCCGGCTGGAACCGATTCGCTGGAAGGTTTTGGATTCCAGAGCCCGCAGCATTTTGGCCTGGGTACTGATACGCATATCCCCTATTTCATCCAGAAACAGGGTCCCGCCGGCAGCCAGTTCAAACTTGCCTCTGTTCTTTGCTGCGGCCCCTTCAAAGGCCCCTTTTTCATAACCAAACAATTCGGGTTCCAGATGCTCTTCGGGTATGGCCGCGCAATTGATAATGATAAAGGGGCCTTCGGGACGGCTGCTGAGTTGATGAATGGTGTGGGCCACCAGCTCCTTGCCTGTGCCGTTTTCACCGGTAATCAAAATGGTGGAATCTGTGGGTGCTGACGCCATAATTTCGCCATAAAGCGTCTGAACGGCCTGGCTTGTACCGGTAATGGAATTTTTTTCAATATTTTTTTTACGCAGGTACCGGTTCTCTTCCTCAAGTTTTCTGAAATTCAGGGCATTGTTGATGGTCAGTATCACCTTGTCAATGGATAACGGCTTTTCCAGAAAGTCAAAGGCCCCGGATTTAGTAGCTTCCACGGCAGATTCAATGGAACCGTGGCCTGTGATCATGACCACCGGCAGGCTGGGATGATGCGCTTTGATCTCCTTGAGGGTATCAATGCCGTCCATACCCGGCATCCAGATATCCAGCAGCACAATGTCCGGGGAATGGGATTCAATTCTTTTCAGAGCCTCGTAACCGTTGAATGCATGAATAACTTCGAATCCGTCATCGGAAAGAATGCCTTCCAGGGAATCAATAATGGTGGCTTCGTCATCAACAATCAGGACTGCCGGGTACATACTTAAAATTCCTTTCTATATAGTGTTTGGACGAAGAGTTACCCACCCAAACACGAGTTTTACGTTCAAACACTACTGCCATTAGCCTTAAGCCTGCTCGGCAGGCAGTTCAATGATAAACTTAGCGCCTTGAGGTTGGTTGTCCTGGACCCGGATCACGCCATTATGATCTGAAATAATGGAGTTTACAATGGCAAGCCCAAGCCCCATGCCCGTTTTCTTGGTGGAAAAATAGGGTTCAAACAGCTTGGTCTTTTCCTTGTCTGAAATTCCCTTTCCACTGTCTGCGATTTCAATGCGTACGATTTTAAGAATGGCGTCATAGGACAGCTCAATCACAATGGTCCCTTTTTTGTTCATGGCGTAAACCGCATTGTCAATCAGGTTGATAAAGGCCTGCTTCATATGCTGATGATCCAGTTTCAGGGTGGGAATATTGTCCTTGAACCGGGTCTGGATCTCCACCTGCGCCAACCCTTCTTGATACAGGGCAACGGTTTCAAGAATAATGTTTTCAATGCGGGCTTTGGCAAAATTGGTATCTGGAAATTTGGCAAAGGTGGAAAACTGATTGACCAGGTTCCGGATCAGATCAACATGCTCCACAATGGTGTCGGTACACCTGCTGAATACCTCATCATCAATGGTTTTGCCGTATTTGCGTTTAAGGCGCTGGGCAGACAGCTTAATGGGAGTCAACGGATTTTTTACCTCATGGGCAATGCGGCGGGCCACTTCCCGCCAGGCCACCAGGCGCTGGGCCTTTTCAAGTTCCGTCACATCATCAAACACCAATACAGCCCCCAGGTTCTGGCCGGTATCGTCCATGAGCGTGGTATACGTCAATGCAAAATGCCTGGGTATGCCCGCCACGGAAGCAGAGATGGGAATCTTGAAATGGGTGTCTCCCTGCGCTGCCTGCTCAACTATCTTATTGGCCAAAGTCAGGTATTCTCCTGCCAGGACGTTCCTGAAATTTTTATTCAGAATATCATAGCTGTTCACATCCAGCATCGACTCGGCAGCTTTGTTCATGGTGGTGATGATTCCCTCATTGTCCATGGAGACAACACCGGCAGAGATGTTTTTTAAAACGATCTCAATGTACTGGCGGCTTTTTTTCAACTCAACATTCTGCTGTTTAAGCATGCTTTCGGACAAAGCGATCTGCCGTCGCCCCTCGGCCAGCTGACGGGTCATAGAGTTAAAACTTTTTATCAGGGTACCGATCTCATCGTCGGTTTTGAAATCGATCTGATAGTCCATATCTCCGTCTATAATCCGCTGGGTTCCCTCGGCAAATTTCATAATGGGAATGGTGATGGATTTGGCGATCTGGAATCCAAACCACACCGCACAGAACACAACAAGAAGCGCCACAATGGATAACGCAATGTAATAGGAAATCTGGGCCGGTCTCTTTGTCAGTTTGAGCTGATGGTACTCCTCCACCCCTTTGAGAATGGATTTTAAATTCTCAGACAGGTCCGGGGCCATCAGGGTGGTGACCACAATAAATCCGGCCGCATTGTCCGGCGCGATGTCAAAGGGGATGGTGGCTACGGTGCGTAGAAATTCCCCCTGATCCATGGTCTGGTAAACAGCATGGCTGGTACTGCCATCCGGGATGCCCCTCAGCTCCCTGGTGGTCAGCAGCCCAAAGTGCATGTTCTCCAGTTCGCTGGCTAAAGAAAGACTTACCCGCTGGGCGCCCGGCGTGTACACCTCGACAGCATGACGGTTAAAGGCCCGCTGGATCACCTGGGTATACCGGGTGAGTTTCTCCTGGTTTTTGGATTTAAGCAGATCCCGGGAATGAATTTGAAACGCCCCCCTTTTGGCAAAAAAGGCATTTTTTTCCTCAATATAATCATACAAGGTCTGCCCCACGGCCAAAGACGCGTCCAGGGTCTGCTCCACAGGCGCATTGAACCAGAAGGCAATGGAGGTGGAGATAAACTGGATGGAAAAGAAAAAGAGTACGGTGGTGGGCAAAAGGGCCAGCACGATAAACGCAACGGTCAGGCGGGTCTTTATTTTGGAACCCAGGATACTGTTTTTTCTCTCATAGTAGAGTTTGGCAAGATTTCTGAAAACCAGAACCAGAAGGGTAAGCAGCAGCAACAGGTTGATGTTTATCAAAATGAACATCAGCACGGTGGAAGACAGGGGCAGTCCCGTGTCAAAGGGTGTGATCCGGGTTTCAAGTACCGTGAGCACCCCAACGGCCAGAATAAGGCATATAATGGCAATACCTTCTCTTTTCCGGCCGGACCGTTTGGGTTTTATGTTCTGGGGTATCTGGGTCATATATGCCTGTCCGGCTGATGGTTAATACGTGAAATTAATCACATACCAGTCCGTTCCAAAATCCCAGTAAGAAACAAAGAAAAAGATATAGTGCAGCGACAGGGGCAAGGTCACTTTTTCAAGTTCAGCCTTAATCCGGATCTGATACTTTTCCCCTTTTACCAGCTGATCAAGGGGCACCACCTTCAGGTTATCCACTTCGGTCATCAAGGTCTTTGCCTCATCAAAGGATGTTGTAATAAACCCAGGGCCATCCTTCCACCGGTACACAACCGTGTATTCCTGCTTCATGGAATTGTATTTTATGGTTGCACGGGTTTTTATATCAACGATCTTCTTGTCAAACAGATTGCCTGAGGTTTTGAACAAGGAGACATAAAAGGTAAACGAGGTGGCAATGCCATTCTCAATGGCTTGGGTGTTTTTTTCATTAAAGGCGTTTTCCACTTTGAAATAAGCAAACAGCTCATCCCGGGTGTTGGCCAGTTTGATATGGGATAGCGTCGCATTATCCTGAGCAGAAGCCATCCCTGGGGTAATGAAAAGAATGCCTGTAATAAAAAAGATAACTGCACATAAAGATTTTATTTTGGCCATGGGCCTTATCATCGCTTTGCCGGACCGGTTTCCCAGGCCTGGCTTTCCTCAAGAAATTTTTTTATAAACAGATGGTTCAGGTGATGCCCGGATTTATGAGTGATAATATGCCCCTGGATGGGCATGCCCAGAAGGGAAAAATCCCCAAGGCAGTCCATCAGCTTATGCCGGACAAACTCATCCGGGTACCGCAGCCCGCCTTTATTCAAAATTTTATCGTTATCAATCACAATGGCATTGTCAAGGCTTCCGCCCCTGCCAAGGCTGAATCTTTTCAACAGTTCAAGATCTTTGACAAACCCAAAGGTTCTGGCCCCGCAGATATCCTGCTCAAAGTTATTTTCCGCCCGGTCAAAGACCATTTTCTGCAGGCCGATAAGGGGATGGTCGAAATCAATGGTGCAGGAAATTTTAAAACAGGATTCCGGTTCCACCCGGACCCATTTATCACCTTGTGTAATTTCTATGGGGTCATTCACGATAAAAAGATGCCTGGGTTTATCCTGGGCCACCACACCGACATCTGTTATGGCCCGGGTGAATTCCCTGGCTGATCCATCCATGATGGGGATCTCATAATCGTCCACCTCCACCAGGGCGTTGTCGATACCTAATCCTGCAAAACTTGCCATTAAATGCTCAATGGTGGAAACAATGGCGCCATTGTACCCGATAACCGTTGCAAGGCTGGTGTCCACCACCAGTTTGAAAAGGGCCGGGATGTCAGAGGTGCCGGGAAGATCAAGGCGCCGGAATTTAATGCCGTGGTTTTCCTGGGCCGGCCGGATGGTCAGGTTTGTCTTTTTACCCGAATGGACCCCCGGCCCCGAAAGGCTCACCTTGCCGGCAATGGTTTGCTGATGATAAAAACGGTTCATTATCTGTTCCAACGTGTTCTGAATACGATAAAACGTGGTATATATAGCTGATTTGAAAATACAAAGCAAAACAAATGAGAAAATATTATGATCGCAAAAATGAAATCCTGTGCAGTAAACGGATTTGAAGCCATGATTGTGGATGTTGAAGTGGACATCACATTGGGGCTGCCGGTATTTAATATGGTGGGACTGGCTGAAACCGCTGTTCGGGAAAGCCGGGACAGGGTCCGGTCGGCCCTGCAGAATGCAGGATACACCTTCCCCATGGACCGGGTGGTGGTGAACCTGGCGCCTGCGGATTTCAAAAAAGAGGGCACAGGCCTGGACCTTCCCGTGGCGTTGGGTATTCTTTGTGCCCAGGGGTTATTCCAGGCATCGTCAGCTGGATCCTGGCTGTTTGCCGGGGAGTTGTCCCTGGATGGGTATCTGCGGCCGGTCAAGGCCGCACTGTCCTTTGCCCTGGCCGCCCGGGACAATGGATTCAAGGGTATTATCCTGCCCAAAGAGAACGGTGCCCAGGCAGCACTTGTTAAAGATATTGATGTCCTGGCCCCGGATCACCTGACCCAGGTGGTGGATTTTCTGGCAGAAAAGGCAGACATTTCGCCTTTAGAACCGGACCTGTCCATGCTTCTGGAGACCGATGATACTGATAAGGAAAACGATTTCTCTCATGTCCGGGGCCAAACCCACGTAAAACGAGCCATGGAAGTCGCAGCAGCAGGGCATCATCATATCCTGCTCAACGGTCCGGCAGGCTCCGGAAAAAGCCTGATGGCAAAATGCCTGCCCGGGATCATGCCGGAACCGTCCTTTGAAGAGGCCATGGAAATTGCCAAGGTCTATTCGGTGGCCGGGGTGTCCCGGGAACCGGGGCAGCCCCTGGGCTCAAGGCCTTTCAGATCCCCCCACCATTCCATTTCCGATGCCGGGCTTGTGGGCGGCGGCACCGTGCCCAAGCCCGGGGAGATTACGCTGTCCCATAACGGCGTACTGTTTCTGGATGAATTGCCGGAATTCCGGCGCAGTGTGCTGGAGGTTTTGCGTCAGCCCATAGAAGAAGGTTTTATCACCCTGGCCCGGGCCAACGCCAAGGCCATCTATCCATGCCGATTTATGCTGGTAGGCGCCATGAATCCCTGTCCATGCGGCAATCTCACCAATCCGGACAGGGAATGCACCTGCACCCCGGCAAAGATCGAACACTACAAAAACAAAATCTCAGGCCCGCTCATGGACAGGATGGACATCCTTGTGGAGGTCCCCCGGTTGTCCTTTAGTGAAATGACTGAAGACGGACACCGGGAAGCTTCCAAATCCATCCGGAAACGGGTGGAGAAGGCCCGGGATATCCAGACCCGCCGATTTAAAAAAGCCGGGATAACATGTTTTTCCAATGCAGATATGGGGCCTAAGCTTTTGCAGCGATTCTGTACTCTGGAGACCCAGAGCCGACGGGTGGTTGAACAAGCCATGACGCAGTTTAACCTCTCCGGCCGGGCCTATGCCTCCATATTAAAACTTTCCAGGACCATCGCTGATCTGGCAGACGCACCCGATATACTTAAACCCCATATTCTCGAGGCGGTCCAATACAAACGAATGGACCAGGCCGGCGATGAATTTGACTGATATTGCCATTGTTCTTCACCCCAATGCTTGGCCCTGTCGCCTGCGAAAACAGCTACGCCGGTTATAGGCCCAGGATTTAGGGAAGTATTTGTTACCGGTATTGCCGAGTTGTTTATACTTTTGCACGGCCAGCCAAGTGAAGAACCGCTTGATTTTGTTTTTTCCATTTGCCGTAACTTCTCAATAAGTCCGGGTAAAAAGACAAAGGTCAACCAAATTCAGTTGCAGTTAAACAGCCAAATCGAGAGCTTTGTTGATGATGAGATCACTCAGAAAAGGAATTTCATTCAAGCCGGATAATCGATCTTTAATATAATCCCAAAAAGAGACTTTGAGCTTGCGACATGTTTTTTTCAAACTTGTGAACGT
>PDTI01000018.1 GCA_002747145.1 Desulfobacter postgatei | reverse complement strand
AAATCTTTTGAGATTGATATCGAAATGAGTTCCGTTCAGCTCAGCAGGAAGCTTTCCAGTAAAGGTCTGGCCATCCGCAGATTTCCATCTTTCCAGACGATAGTTCGGACCGCTACGCGCTCCGACCTATCATGGCGAATAAAGGGTACAATCCCCTGGTCGCTTTCCAAATGGCCTTTTCTGGCCAAATTTACTCTGATAGGGGTTAGTAGTTACCTTTTCCATTTCATAAGCTGGCATAGACTCCGCATTTTGATTTACAAATTCAAAAAGGTTTTGTAATCCCAGTTTGCCTTCTGATATACATTTTTCGTTAGATATGGCCCTCATTTTTGCCCCTGTATGGTTATGAGTCAGGTTTCCTATCTAATCATGCTATACTGAAGGACAATTGTCCAGCTATTTGATTTTACATAAAATTTTCATCTCTATATTGTACACAAAAAAAGGTTACACTCAAAAGAAATTCAGTGTAAACGATGCAGCTGCATTTTTTATGTCTGCCATGCTGATTCAGGTGAAATGTGGCACAACGAAACAATTGGCACAATCTGAATGTTCTCCGCTTTAAGCCGATCAGTAAAGTGTTCAAAAGGCAAGTCCTCAGGGATATTAATAGATCAACGCCTTCACCCTCCACGCCGGATAGGCCATATTGGACCTTTAATCCGGGCTTGATTTGTACTATACCTTGATCCATGAATACGGATTACGAAAAACCGGTTTTTTATTCCGTGGGGCGGTCTGTGTCTGATCCTGTTCGTCGGGTGGAAATAAAAATCAAGCGCTCCGTTTTTGTCTGCCGGCTCAGCTACGTTGATACCGTTGAAGGGGCAAAAGAATTCATCTCCAAGGTTTCCAAAGAATATAAAACCGCCACTCATAACTGCTGGGCTTATGTGGTGGGCGATTCCGGGCAGATCAGCCATTGCTCAGATGCGGGTGAACCACCGGGCACGGCCGGAAAGCCCATGCTCAACACCCTTTTATCCCATCATATGACCTGTACTGCCGCGGTGGTTACCCGGTACTACGGCGGGGTAAAACTCGGGGTCCGGGGGTTGATTGACGCCTACGCCCAGGCTGTGAGCAAAGCCATTGACCAGGCCCCCCTTGTCCGGCTGGTGAAGACGGAATCGTTTCAAATCTGCCTGGATTACAGCCTGAATGATTCATTCTTAAGTCGCATCAGTGCCTTGAAGGCCACAATTACCGGAACGGATTATAAAGAACGGATCACCCATGACCTGATGGTGGAGTTGTCCGACCTTCCGGCCCTGGAATCAATACTCACCCAATACCAACGCCAGGGGCTTGTGGATTATTTTATAACTACCCAAGACACGGAAAAGCACTGAAAGTCAGGACCCTGGCCCCTAGGGCGCAAAGGGCGCAATCCAGACTTTTCCCTGCCCTTGGGTGCATTCCGCAGTTCAGTTAAAAAGTATTGACACCCGGAAAAAATTCATTATTCTTTAACTATGATTAGAAATACTGAATTTGGTGGATAAATGAAAATCAAACTGGGCCCGTTATTGCGCGCCATTCGAAGTTCACGGCATCTGACCATCAAAGAGGTGGCAACAAAAGCCGGGGTCAGTTCAAGTCTGTTGTCCCAGATTGAACGCAACCGCATATCCCCCTCCCTGGACACCCTGCTGGAATTGCTGGAAGTTTACGGAGTCTCTCCGGACAAGTTTTTTAAAGATTATGAAACCATGAACCGGGTGGAGATTATAAAAAAGGATCAGCGGCGGGTTTATCAGCGCAAAGGGTTTAAATATGAGACCCTGAGTGGATACAGTCAGTCCAAAGGCAACCACTCATTTAGCGCCTTTTTTCTTGAGCTCGAACCGGGACAGCAGCGGGGGGATGAGCATGACGGCCATCTTGGCCGGGAACTGGGAATTGTGGTGAACGGTTCCGGCCAGTTGATTTACGGCGGCAGTGTTTACGATATCAGTGACGGAGACTGCCTGTCGTTTTCGTCCCAGATACCCCATGTGATTAAAAATGTAGGAGACCAGCTGCTCCAGGCCTACTGGATTGTCACACCGGCGGACGGGGAAGATTATTTTGGTGAAGGACATAATATATAATGGAGAGTGCCATGGGAAAAACAATTGCTGAAAAGATTTTTGACGCCCATCTGGTGGACAAACCCTTCGGGGATGTCAGCGTGCTGCGCCTGGACCGGGTTTTCTGTCATGAAATTACCACCCCGATAGCGATCCAGGATCTGGTGGCAAGGGGAAAAGACCGGGTGTTTGATCCGGATAAAATCAAGGCGGTGATTGATCATGTTTCACCGGCCAAAGATTCCAAGACCGCCATGCAGGGAAAAATCATGCGGGAATGGGCCTTGCGTCACAACATAAAAGATTTTTTTGATATCGGCCAAAACGGGGTCTGCCATGCCCTGTTTCCTGAAAAAGGGTTTGTCCGCCCCGGGTTCACCATCATTATGGGGGACTCCCATACATGTACCCATGGTGCTTTTGGCGCCTTTGCCGCAGGCGTGGGCACCACGGATCTGGAAGTGGGCATTTTAAAGGGGGTGTGTACCTTTAAGCAGCCGGAAACATTCAAAATTGAGATTACCGGAACCCTTAGGCCGGGCGTATATGCCAAGGACATCATTCTTGAAGTGATCCGTCAGATTTCAGTGAATGGGGCCACCAATATGGTCATTGAGTTCACCGGACCCGTGGTGGATGCCATGGGCATGGACCAGCGCATGACCCTTGCCAACATGGCCGTGGAAGCCGGTGCAACCTCAGGGATTTGTCTGCCGGATATGACAACGGTCACATATTTGTGGCCTTTTATCAAGGATGAATTCAAGACCCCCGAGGATGCCCTGGCACAATATACCCAGTTCTGTTCCGATCCCGATGCGGTTTATGCAAAGACAAAGACCATTGATGTGAGCAATCTTGAACCGTTGTCAACCTTTGGATTTAAACCGGACAATGTTAAACCGGTGTCACAGATGGCCGATACGCGCGTGGATCAGGTTTACATTGGTTCTTGTACCAATGGGCGTTTAGAGGATCTTCGTGAGGCAGCCGCCGAGGTGGCGGGCAAAAAGATCAACCCCGGGGTCCGGGCCATTGTCTCTCCAGCCACGCCGGATATTTTTAATGCGGCACTGGGTGAGGGGCTGATTAAAACGTTCATGGATGCCGGATTCTGCGTGACCAATCCGACCTGTGGCGCCTGTCTTGGGATGAGTAACGGGGTTTTGGCCCAGGGGGAGGTGGCGGCATCCACCACCAACAGGAATTTTAACGGACGAATGGGCAAAGGCGGAATGGTTCATCTGGTCAGCCCGGCCACCGCTGCAGCCACAGCACTCCATGGTGTACTCACGCACTCTGACCGGTTTAAAAATTAGGAAGGGATTATGAAAGACTTTAAAGGACAAATGCTCTGCCTGGACCGGGCAGATATCAATACCGACGAAATTATTCCGGCCAGATATCTGACCGAAATTTCAAAAACTGCCTTAAAACCACATTTGCTTGAAGATTTGGTACTGGAAGGCTTTAACCCTGAAACGGATCTCAAGGATGTCCGTATGATTGTATCCCGGGGCAACTTTGGCTGCGGCTCTTCCAGGGAGCATGCGCCGTGGGCTCTGGAGGCCAATGGCATCAACGTGGTGATTGCGCCAAGCTTTGCCCGGATTTTCAGGCAGAATATGTTTAATTGTGGCATGATTGCTATTGAACTGCCCGACGAAAAAGTTCAGACCCTGTTTGAGCTGGGTGCCGGAAAAAAGGCCCAGCTTTGTGTTGATGTAGAAAATGATACCCTTATTGTAACAGATGACAACGGCAAAGCGCTGACACTTGAATTTTCTATTTCAGAGTTTGATAAAACCTTGGTAAAGACTGGGGGGTGGGTAGAGTTTGCGGATAAAAACTATTAATGCGTCTGGATGAAACGTTACCCACCTGGGGCATTTCTGCCACAGCTGCGCCGGATTTTAGGTCGCCATCAAGGCACGCCAAAGGGCGCATATTTGTGATATATGCGTCCTTTGGCGTAACGCCTAAAAGACAAAGTAGAGGGGTGATTTTATTTTGATCATAGGCCTTATTTTCAGCATATTTCCGGAACAATTCTATGAACCTTTAATTGATGACTTTTCCCTTTCAGGGTCATAGTCCCAAGATCATAAACAGACTTAATATTCTTCATGGTATTGAGATCCTTGGGTATCATATCCAATACCTGCCCGGAAATAAAAATCTCATTGCCGCCTGCCATTGACTGAAGCCTTTGCGCAGCATTCACCGTATCACCGATCACTGTATAGTCCAGATGATTTTGCTCCCCTAGAAAACCGGCAATCAACTCACCGAAGTTAATCCCCATCGTCATTTTCAGGTGCTGGTATACACCGCCAGTTTTATCCTTGAACCGATTAAAGGCAACAAACATTTCCAGAGCAGCCTTCACCGCATGATAACAGGCTTTTTGATCGTCAATGGGGGCGCCGAACACGGCCATAATACAGTCTCCGATAAGTTTGTCCAGTGTACCCTGATTTTGGAATACAATGGGAATCATGTAACGAAAAAAGTCATTGAGTACGTCTACCACTTGCTCGGGGGCAAGTTGCTCAGACAACGCCGTAAAGCCCTGGAGATCTGCAAATAATATACAGGCTTTTTTACGCTCTCCGCCTAACTTGGGCGTACTGCTTTCCAGAATTTTTTTCACAACATTTTTTGAAAAAAACCTCGATAATTGGCTGATATGCCTCTCTTCTTCTATTTTCTCAAAATAAAACCGCTGAAACGCAATGGTATTTATAAAATGGTCACGGACAATGGAAAAAAAACGGATATCGTTTTTTGGAAAGCCTTCAGTATGATTCCTGAATAAAATTAATGCGCCAATGCTTTCATCTCCTGATACCAACGGCAGTGCCAACATGGAGCCTTCTATCATACTCAGTTCATCATGTTTGCCCAAATCGCCGACCAGGAACGGTTCTTTTGCATTCACCATTGTTTCAAGCACCTGCAACCCGAACAGGTGGTTTGTATAATCAATAGTAGGATCAAAGCTTAAAGCATAAAATTTTTCTTTTTGTCCCTGTCTGGTTTCAATCTGATACAGCACCGCACCTGAGAGACTTTTATACCGGATAAGGCTTTCCAGTTGTCTGCGCCAGATCAACTCCTGGTCAGCCAAAGGCAAGGAATTCACTGATTCAATCAATTCTTTCAGAATTGACAATTCATTGATCCTGTGCTCGTATTTGGCAAGGATCTCAAGATAGTTCTTCTTAACCAGTTCAAACTGGGTGCCGTCCGGGCCGCTTTCTTTATCTGTATGTATAGTCATCTGAAATTGAACCCAGTATTGTTACATTTTCCTGCAGGAACCGGATCACCTGAACTTTTTTATCGGCAATCATCTGTTTTGACATGTTTCCCAAAGTGGTCTGAAGCACATCAATAAGTCCTTTGTTCATTAGATCCACCGCCATCTCTTCGGCTTCCCCATGGGTATCATCGTCTGCAAAGCTCATATGGTTCAGGTAGTCTGAAAATCCCACGATCGCAGCAAGATTCTGGTATTCCAGAGCATCCGGCGGGTAATGATGAAACGATATGGCCTGCACCAAAGAGTCCGGAAGATTCCACTTTTTAGCAATAATGCCCCCCACAACCCCATGGTTTAATCCAAAGATCTCTTCTTCGGCCGCATATACGGGCATCTGCATTTCCCCGGCGAGCAACATCACCCGTTTATATAATTCCGGAAAATTCTGGATCAAAAACAGCTTGCCGATATCATGCAGCACACAGGCCGTAAATGCCACTTTGAATTGGTCATCCGTGAGATCTTTACACAAAAAATGGCCTGTAAGGGCAACCTCCACGGCATGCCGTCGAAGGGATACAGGGTCTATCATCCCCTTTATACCGACCCCGGAAAAAGAGCCGGCCAGGCTCAGGCCAAATGCCAATTGTGCAATTTCCTCCATCCCAAGGACAACGATCCCCTCCCTGATGGAATCAACTTTCCGGCCCAGTCCGTAAAAAGGAGAATTCACAAGTTTTAATATCTTTACGGCAAGCCCCTGTTCCGTGGAAAGCACTTTTTGAACATCTTCAATTTCAGACTCCGGATCAATCGATAATTGATACACCTGCATGGCCACAGCGGGAATCACAGGCAGCGACTCTATCCGGTTAATCATCGCTACAACCGAAGTCCTGTTCCGCTGCCTTTCGATCACTGCCTTTTCCAGGTGCAGCCCTGCGACAAGGCGGCCAATTTCTTCCCAGGCAGTCTCCACGTCCCGGATTTCTGCCTGGGTTTTGATTTTCCCTGACAGATAATCAACCAGTTTAGAGTTATGGGGAAGCTTTAACATAAATCGTTTCTGGTCCTTGATACGCATAGTTTTTACACCGGACCACACTGTTTCGGCAGACAGGTCTAACAGTTTATAGAAAAACACCCCTTTTGCATCTTTAAAAAGGGCATCCTGCTCAAAGGGCTCAAAAGCAGGTGCATCCATCTGTGCTGACAGGATCTCGTTTTCTTTACACACCGATTCAGGAGATGATGGGTCTATTTCTTTTGCCTGTTTTTCATCCATTTCAAAATTTTTCTTCAGGCAGCGCATAATGTCAGGCAAAGAATACCCGTCTTTGGGAAAAACAGTTTTGCCAAATTTAATTTTGGCATCTTTTCCCATAATGCCCTGTAGCATTTTTCTCAGTTTTGGAATTAAAAAATGCAATCCTTCATTATCAGTGGCAGACCCTAAAAACAATAAGGATCGTTCATCAAGAATAAAAATAAAATCGCTGAGACGAAATGAATCTGCAATGGCTTCCTCCCTGCCGATTAATGATCCGCCCAGACGAAATTCATTTTTATGCCCGGCAACCATATAAACAAACGCTACATCTGTTCCGGCCCTCAATGCCATATTCAAAATTTTTAAAATTAACCGATACGCTGACCATTCAATATAAAAAGGAAAATTCGCCTCTTTAACAAGTTTGTGAACAGTTACGACTGCATTGGCCGACTTTAAAATGTTCAGGGCTTTTTTTAATTTACTGTTGTTATGGCTCTCATAAAGTATGCGCGGCAAAGATTTGACAAAATGCTCTGCATGCTTTGGGGTGTAATGAAATTCATGTTCCAGGATTTGAGAAAAGACCTCAATACGGTCCGGAACAAGCTTGTTTACGATGATTCTATATAGAACTTTTTTCATTGAATTTCAATTTATCGTTATTCATTTCAAAGCGCAATATATATCTGTATATTTTATAGACAATATGAATTTTTGCTGTTATTCTAATTCCATAACCATTGAATATAGGCTTTATTATTTGATTTCATTGGAAGATACAGATATAAATTTCTGTTAACAGTTTTCGTCTCGCTTGTTAATATTATATCATTGTTTAAATGTTAACTATATTTTTCGTCGAGGTCTTTAAATGGAATGCACACCTAAAACGAAATTACGTTTGATATTCCTTGTTTTATTCATTTATCCCACACTGATCTTTGCCCAAGATCCAGCCCACAAAAGTATTGTACTGACAATTGTAAAAAAAGATAATTTGGTGAATATCTGTAACGCCTACCTTGAAAACCCCAATCAGTGGAAAACTGTTGCCGAATTCAATCAACTTGAAAATCCCGACCTGATTTATCCTGGCCAGCCCCTGAGAATTCCTGCTGCATTATTGAAAGGCATTCCAATGGAAGGGACGGTTACTTTTCTTGAAGGCCAGGTGACGGCTCTCATGCCCGAGAAAGAAAACTGGGTTGATCTGAAAAAAAACGATATCGTTGTTCAGGGAACAAAAATTCGCACGGGAAAAGAGAGTGCTGCTGAAATTACATTCGAGGACGAGTCCTGTTTTTTTCTAAAACCAGAGACCAATCTTGATATTATGGCTGCCCGTAAACGTGATCCCTACTATATGATCCGGAAGCTGTTTGTTCCTGTCGGCAGAACCTTGATGAAGATTAAGAAAAGTACCGGGCAGGATTCCCGGTTTGAAATCCATACCCCATCCGCCATATCTGCTGCCCGCGGCACCCGGTTCAGGGTATCCGTAGACACCGATAATATGACTCGAGCCGAGGTCCTTGAAGGGACGGTCGGTGTCAAAGGGCAGGGAAGAGAAGTGCTGCTGGATCAAGGTAAAGGCACGTATGTAAAAAAAGGGCATTGTCCCCATGCCCCTGCACGCCTTCTTTTGCCTCCCCGCATAAAGGATTTGAAACCCCTTTACCAGACTCTGCCGGTGCAGTTTAGCCTTTCGCCTGTTGAAAAGGCGGCTGCATACCGGATTGTTGTCGCCAAAGATCAGGAATTCAAACATGTGGTCAATGAAGCTGTGGTGAAAAAGGATGACCCTATACCGAAAATCACGTTATCAGATAATACCTACTATCTTCGGGCCCTGAGCATTGACGGTGCCGGTCTTGAAGGCTTTCCCTCAAAACCGGAAAAATTTGAGGTCAGAATAAATCCGTTGCCGCCATTTATTCAAACGCCTGAAGATGGCCGTGAATTTAAAACCGATCGTGTGATGCTTAAATGGTTAAACGTGTCTGATGCTGCATCATACCAGGTACAAGTGGCAAAAAACATCGAATTTAACCCCCTTTTCAAGGCATTTAAAGATATTAAATCACCCCGGCAGACCCTTAAATTGGCCGGATATGGGGACTATTATTTCAAAGTTCGCTCCATTGCCGGGGACAACTTCAAAGGCCTTTGGTCGGATGTCGTAAAGTTTAGGTTTGTTGAACCTCCCCAGGCCCCGCCGCTTAATGAACCCGGCATGGATGAATCATCCATTCGCCTTCGGTGGCAGGATCTTGGCCCGGGTATGACCTACCACTTTCAAATGGCAAAAGATCCGGCATTTAAAAAAATTCTCCTTGATAAAAATACGGAACAGGCAGATATCCGTATTGATAAGCCCGAAGACAGTGGAACATATTATGTAAGGGTCAGCGCCCTTGACCCGGATGGATATGAAGGCGAATTTACAGCCCCCCAAAGTTTCAAGATCAAGAACTCTTTTTATGAAGAAGCCGGTATTGTTCTTACATGGGTTCTGGGGGTATTGCTTGTGGTGTTCTAGGGTGTTAAGGCCCATGGTCAAAATAAAATTAACTGGGTATCCGCTTGCCTCCAGTAAACACAACCTGTAGTATGCCTGCCATATATTTTAATATGGGAGGCATATCATGGAGAATGAGG
>PDTI01000017.1 GCA_002747145.1 Desulfobacter postgatei | reverse complement strand
AGAAGTTACAATGGGATAGTTTTAAAGATGTGGATGCTTGCTGCCTCCGCGCAGCGGCTTCGTTCAACAAGTCGTTTCACCGGACTCGAACAAGTCGTTCCACCAGACTCGGTACCCTCGCCGGTGAACTCTGCGGTAGTGGTACAGCGGATGTTCTTCTGGACCTGATCTGTTCGCCATACCAAGCAGACTGTCGCAGGTAAATCGAAGGGCATTGACCTGTTCGCTTTGATTGACTTTTTTATCGACAACCTGAACTTTTTTTGTCCGTATTCTGAGTGGTACGCGCTTAGGTAGTTCAAAAATTGAGGGAAAATAAAGAGAACTACGGGATTCAGTTCATTCTTCTCGTTTTTGGAGGCGTACCATGACTCGTCGCCGCTAGTGGCAAAATAGAGTGCGATCAGATGTCCTTCCGACCAGTCAAGAAGACGCGTCGGCATCCTATGATGCCGCATTCGAATGTATATCGACCAAAATGGCTCGAACGCCCCTAATTGCTTTGATTGGCGTTCAAAGTCGGGAAACATCACCCGTTCGCCTTCGACCGTGTCTATTTCTCTTTCTGAACTCGGTGTCAGGCCATAGGGCTCGTCGTCCAAGCGGACACCGCGATACCAAATATCGAATTCGTCGGCTTTTGCATTGAGCTTGTTATTCGATAACCAACTATATAGTTTGTCTCGCATCTGCTGCCTTGAGGTCTTTCCATTTTCTCAGAAACTCTTCAAGAGGATAGTCAGCCACACTGACCGTTTCGCACGCGCAGAAATACTTGTTCTCGATTTTCATTTAGAGCCTGTTTGATAATTAGGGGATCGAAGCGAAATCTCATAAAAATGAGAACCAATTTTCACAAATTTTCTGTTAATAGCCGGACTATTGACATAAAATTTGGGGGAATTAGGGCCATTTTCATGGAATTGCAGCCGATTCACCAATTATCAAACAGGCTCTTAGGTACCACCTCTTCAATTATGTTAAGTTAATAAGGTGGTTAACGATAGCATCGTTTACAACTTGATAATTGATTTTGGCTTTCACCTCACAGGTGAAGTCATAAAATAGCCTTTTATCAATGATTTCAAAGCATTTCAAAAAGTGTGTCGCGTATTCAGGTTTATGTTAGTAGTCAGTATATGATTGTTAATGATGTGTTAATAGACAACATGGCTTCTGATCGATAATAGGTATTAATTCATATAGTTATGATGGTGTGTCGTTTGTGGTGTACCTTCGGCAGGCATGGATGGATGATTTTTTTGCATGTCGGAGCTTGCCGAAAGAGGGGTGACAGGAATTCAGTAAACAGGATTTACGATGGGATCTTTTATATCAGCGATGGCTGCCTAGTTCATGCAGGCTTACTAAAGGAACACAAATCTATGAAGATCTCCTTTTAAGTGAAACTTTATGCCTCCCGGATTTCCCATCCGCCGTCACCCTGTATGAACAGGATTTTATTATGATAGGCTTTCAACGTGGGGCGATGGCCCACGCTGATGTAAGTGATATCAAGTTGTGACAAGGTGTTGTATAACGCCTTTTCATTGTCCACGTCCAAGGCAGAGGTGGCTTCATCCAGGATGGCAAACTCAGGTGTTGTGATCAAAAGTCTTGCAAAAGCCAGCCGCTGCTGCTCCCCCTGGGAAAGCATCTCTTCCCAATTATTTTCTGCATCTATAAAAGAGTTGTCCCCGGCTGCGCGCAGCATTTTCTGGTACAGGTCTGTGAGATTGACCGTCTCCATGATGTTTTTGATTTGGTGGTCTTCCAGGTGTTTTCCGCTGGGGTACTGGAGCTGTTCCCGCAGACTGCCCAGCACCATATATGGTTTCTGGGGCAGGAACATGATCTTGTCCGCCGGCGGGTGTTCAATGGTGCCGGAGCCCGAGATCCAGAGCCCTGCAATGCCCCGGAGCAGAGAACTTTTACCTGCACCGGAATGGCCCATGATCAGCATGCTGCCACCCTTATCAAGGTCAACGCTCAGGCCCTGGATCAGGGTCCGTTTGTAATCCGGGGTTTGCAAGGTGAGGTCTTGCACACGAAGGGTCTCTTTGGCGCTGCGTTGAATCCGGGTCTGGTGTGTGTCACTTTCCATCGCTTTTGATCCGGATGCTGTAAAGAGCCGCTCCTTGAACGTGGATACGCGGTTGATACCGGCGGCAAAGGCGCTGATACTGTCAAAATACTGGACAATAATGGAAAAGGCACCCAAAACCTGGCCAAAGGCGAATGAGGCCTGGGAAATTTCGCCGAACTCCACCTTGCCTGCAAAATACATCGGCGCGACAATCATGGCCGGCAGGATAATGACCAGGTAATTGTAGCCTGTGGTAAAAAAATCAAGGTTCCGCTGCCAACCAATGAGAAAATTAAAATTTTTCAACGCTGCCTTGAAGCGCTTAAAGATCTGAGCCTTTTCCCCTTGTTCACCCTGGTAAAAGGCAATGGATTCAGCATTGTCCCTGATGTGAATCAGGCCGTACCTGAAATCGGCCTCCTTGCGCAGCTGGTGGTAGTTGAGACCCACCAGGCGTTTGCCAATGAATATGGTGATCAGGGTTCCGCAAAAGGCATAGGCAAAAAGAATGCCGGATAGAAGCCTGGAAATGGACCACAAAATGCCGGTGAACGCCACAAGGTCGATAATGGCCCCCAGGATGATAAGAAGGAAATTTAAACTGGTGGTCGTGAACTCTCTTAAATCCTCGGCCAGCCGCTGATCCGGGTTGTCAATCTCTTTGCTGGTGGTCAGGGCATAGTAAGCCCGGTTCTTAAGATAATGATCAATGAAACTGGTGGTGATCCACTCCCGCCAGAACAGTCCCAGTTTTTTTCTGGTGTATGAGTAGATCACCACAATGGGGGTACCGATCACAAACACCGAGGCATACACATAGAGAAACCGCCAGAATGTGGGCTGGTCCTTCTGGGCAAGGGCGGTCTGGAAAAAACGTCCCACATAGCTGATCACCACATTAAGTCCCGAAACCGTGAATGAGAGCAAAAGAAGAATTCCAAGGATGCCCCAGGGCAGAAAGAATTCTTTCAGTTTTTTTGAGTACAGGGAAAAGACCAGGGCCGGTATAAGAAATCCGGCAGCCAGAACCCAGATCAGCCGGGAGTGTATGATACCCTGGATCCAATCTACCAGACCCGGTGCGGTTTTGGCAACAAATTCAGGCGCAAAGGAATGGGTGGCCGTTGTGGTCACAGCAACGAACAAAAAAAGCATGGACGCCACAAAAGCCATCAAAAGAGATAGCAGCACGATAAAACGTGTCCTGCTTTTAAGGCGTTGGGGCAGCCAGAACTCCTGGGCAATATCCAGGTATTCCTTCCATAGGTTGAGATCCAGCCTTGAATAGCCGGAGATGTCACTGGGAGTCATTCAATTATCCTGTTTAGGGTTTTGGGGTTTCTGTCATTGTGGTCCACACGAATTGATAAGAAGTCATCGGGCATTATAGAGGGCAAATAAAAAAAACGGAAGTTAAGAATAAATTAATTTGGAAACTCATGGAATACACTTTTGTGGTTTGTCCTGACCATGATTCATCGGTAAAGTTATAAATCGAATTTTTGACTTTTGGACTCAGGATGAATATATTGAAAGGCTAAGTTGTACAAAGGAGATTTCATTGCAGGTGCAGATAAGGGTGGGAACAGGAACCGATGTCCATGAACTGGTGGCCGGACCCAGGCTGGTTATCGGCGGAGTTGAAATCGACCATTCCATGGGGCTGAAAGGACATTCGGATGCGGATGTGCTGCTCCATGCCATTTGTGACGCCCTTTTAGGGGCCGCGGGTCTGGGTGATATCGGAGAGCATTTTCCGGATACGGATCCGGCATATAAAGGAATGGACTCCACCCAGTTTCTGCATATATGCAAAGGAAAAATCCAGGAGAAAGGGTTTATGGTGGGCAATCTGGACTGCACCATCTTTGCCCAGGCTCCGAAGATGAGCCCTCATAAAAAGGCCATGGCGGCCTGTATTGCCGGGGTTCTGGACATTTCTCCTGACTGTGTGAATATCAAGGCCACCACCACCGAGCATCTTGGATTTATCGGCAGAAAACAGGGCATTGCATCCCAGGCCACGGTACTGCTGTATAAGCACCTGCTTAAAAATAAAAGTTAATAAACGGGATAAAAAGCAATGAGTTTAAGGATTTATAATACCCTGAGCGGTAAAAAAGAAGAATTTGTGCCCATTACAGCCAATAAGGCTGGCATGTATGTGTGCGGTCCCACCGTATATGACACCAGCCATATCGGACATGCCAGGTCCGTGGTGGTGTTTGACATGATATACCGGTGGCTGATGCAGCTCGGGTATGAGGTGACCTATGTGCGTAATTTTACGGATGTGGATGATAAGATTATCAAAAAATCCAACGAGACCGGTGATTCCTGCACGGCCATCACCACCAGATACATTGATGAATTTCATAATGAAATGGACGCGCTCAATGTATTACGGCCCACCATCGCACCCAAAGCCACCAGGCACATTGATCATATTATCCGTTTTGTCAGGCGTCTGATTGATCAGGGCAAGGCCTACCATGTGCCGGGCGGGGATGTCTATTTTTCCATCTCATCTTTCAGTGAATATGGAAAGCTCTCCCACCGCAACCCCGATGATATGCAGGCCGGCGCGCGGATTGCCGTGGACGAAAAAAAGAGAAACCCCATGGATTTCACCCTGTGGAAACCGGCCAAACCCGGAGAGCCTTTCTGGGAAAGCCCATGGGGAAAGGGGCGGCCCGGCTGGCACATTGAATGTTCGGCCATGAGTCACGAATACCTTGGGGAAAGTTTTGATATCCATGGCGGGGGAAAGGATCTGATTTTTCCCCACCATGAAAACGAGATTGCCCAGAGTGAGGCTTGTTTTGGCGTCCCTTTTGTTAAGTATTGGATACATAATGGATTTGTGGACATTAACAATGAAAAGATGTCCAAGTCCCTGGGTAACTTCACCATGATCAAGGAGGTGCTGGCGGACTACAGCCCGGAAGTGATCCGCATGTTCCTTTTGTCCAAGCATTACCGTTCTCCCATTGATTACAATGAAAACAGCATGCGTGAGGTCTGCGTCGGGCTGGACCGTATTTATGCGTTTCTGGACCGTCTGGATAAGGCAGGTATTCATCCGGAAACGGCATCAGAAAACGGGCCGTTATGGGGGGATATTGTTGACGCGTTGAACGATGATTTCAATTCGGCCAGGGCAATGGCCGAAGTATTTGACGCGGTCAAGAAGGGGAATAAGCTGCTGGATGATGTCAATGACGCACCCGGGGAAAGTGACAGAAAACGGCTGGCCGTCATCTATTCAGATATCAGGTCTGCTTCGGAAATCCTGGGCATTTTTATGATGTCTGCGCCTGACTATTTTGCGGCCAAAAAGGACAGGATCATGGCTGACCAGGATGTGGATCCCGCCATGATTGACGCTCTTATCGCCGAGCGGGCTGATGCCCGGAAATCTAAAGATTTTGCCCGGGCCGATGAGATCCGGGATCAGCTTTTGGCAATGAAAATTGTGCTGGAGGATGGGCCCCAGGGCACAACCTGGCGTATTGAATAAAAATCTTTGTGCCGGTTTTTAGTTTAATCTATTTTTTTGTGGCGACCTTTGCCCAAGTATCCCGAAGGGTGACAGTACGGTTGAAAACCGGTTTTTCCAACCTGCTCTCCTGTGAGTCCAGGCAGAAGTAGCCCAGACGTTCAAACTGGTAAACGGCACCAGGCTCAGCCTTTTCAAGGCTTCTTTCCAATTTGGCGTGCGCCAGAATCTCAAGGGAATCCGGATTAAGGTTTTCCACAAAATCCTGGCCGTCTCTTTCCGGGTTTTCATCCTTAAAAAGCCTGTCATAAAGCCGGACTTGTGCATCTATGCAGTCGTCGGCATTCACCCAGTGGATGGTGCCCCTGACCTTTCTGCCGTCCGGAGCCGTCCCGCCCCGGGTTTCAGGATCATAAGTACAGATCAGTTCAACCACTTCCCCGGCCTCATTTTTAACAACGTCTTTGCAGGTGACCAGGTAAGCGGCCCGCAGGCGCACTTCCCGGCCTGGGCCCAAACGGAAGAATTTTTTTGGGGGATCTTCCATGAAATCATCCTGCTCGACATAGAGATGCTTGGAAAAACTGACTTCCCGTTTGCCTGCTTCCGGTTTTTGGGGATGATTCATGGCTGACAGGTTTTCGGTTTGTCCCCCGGGATAATTTTCCAGGGTGACTTTCAACGGCCGGATAACCCCCATGACCCGGGGGGCGTTTTCGTTGAGATCCTCTCTGAGACAGGATTCAAGCAGGCCCATGTCAATGCGGCTCTCTTTTTTGGATACCCCGATCACATCGCAGAAATTACGGATGGCAGCCGGGGTATATCCCCTGCGGCGCATCCCCTCCAGGGTGGGAAGTCTTGGGTCGTCCCAGCCGGAGACCAGGTTCTCGCTAACCAGGCGCTGCAGTTTTCGCTTGCTTAACACCGTATAGTTGATATTCATCCGGGCAAATTCAATCTGCTGGGGATGGCAGGATATGGTGATATTGTTCAGAATCCAGTCATACAATGGCCGGTGGTCTTCAAACTCCAGGCTGCACAGGGAGTGCGTGATCCCTTCCAGGGCATCGGAGATGCAGTGGGTGAAGTCGTACATGGGGTAAATGCACCATTTGTCCCCGGTGCGGGGGTGGGGTGCTTTTTTGATCCTGTAAATCACCGGATCCCTCATGTTGATGTTGGGGGAGGTCATGTCGATCCTGGCCCGCAGGGTGTGCTCACCTTCCTCAAACTCCCCTGCCCTCATCCGCCGGAACAGATCCAGATTCTCCTCAACACTTCTGTCTCTGTACGGAGAGTTTTTTCCCGGTTCGGTGAGGGTGCCGCGGTATGCCTTCATTTGATCGGCGGGCAGGCTGCATACATAGGCTTTGCCTGTTGTGATCAGTTCAACGGCATAGTCATAGAGGGCATCAAAATAGTCTGATGCATGGCACGGTGTATTGTAGTCAAACCCCAGCCATTTAACAGTTGACAGAATTGAATCGATATAAATCTGTTTCTCCTTGGCCGGGTTGGAGTCATCAAACCGCAGGTTGCACGTCCCGTTAAATTGCCGGGCCATATTAAAGTTCAGGCAGATGGATTTGGCGTGGCCAATGTGCAGAAACCCGTTGGGTTCCGGCGGAAAGCGTGTGGCCACGCGGCCGCTGTTTTTATTGCCGGCAAGATCTTCTTTGATTATATTTTCAATAAAATGCCCTTTTGCGGTTTGTGTTTCCATGTTTTCTTCTTTCTCAATGGGGTGTTAAAAAATAATTAGATAAATTCTGAATGGACCTTAGAGCCTGTTTGATAATTGATGAATCGGCTGCAATCCCATGAAAATGGCTCCAATTCCCCCAAATTTTATGTCAATAGTCCGGCTAGTAACAGAAAATTTGTGAAAATTGGTGCTCATTTTCATGAGATTTCGCTTCGATCCCCTAATTATCAAACAGGCTCTTAAATATCATATTCATATTAAGGGGCAAAGGGTTTCGTGTATTGGTTGGTTTTCAAAAGAACCAGGGTGCAGGCTTCCTGAACTTTGATTCCTGCGGATTTGAGTTTCTCATAGGCCTGGGGGTTTTCCGTGCCGGGGTTGAAGATTACCCGCTGGGGTTTGATGTTCAGTATCTGGTCAATAACCTTGTCCTGCCGGGCCGGGCCCAGATACATGGTCACCGTGTCAATGGACTGGGGGATATCGGAAAGGGCATGGTAAACGGTTTTGCCTTCAATGGTTTCGTGTTTCGGGGCCACGGGTATGGGGCGGTGTCCGTATTTTTCCAGCATCGCCTGGGCCTGGTTGGAATATCTATCCTTCAAAGGGCTTGCCCCTACCACGGCAACGGTTTCTTTTTTTTCTTCCATGGGGTTTCGATCTCCTGTGTGATATATTGTTTTGTTCAAACATTATGAGTATCTGTTTATAACAAAGGAAAGTACAGGAAAAAATATGGGACTGTTCAATTTGGTCGCTCCCTATGGTCCGGGCGGAGACCAGCCAAAGGCCATTGACTACCTGGTTAAGGGGGTTAATGCCAATGAAAAATACCAGGTGCTTTTAGGGGTGACCGGGTCGGGTAAGACCTTTACCATGGCTAACATCATCAGCCAGGTGGAAAAACCAAGTCTGATCATTGCGCCCAACAAGACCCTGGCGGCCCAGCTTTACAATGAGTTCAAAATGCTGTTCCCGGATAATTGCGTGGAATATTTTGTTTCCTATTATGATTATTACCAGCCCGAAGCCTATATCCCGTCCTCGGATACCTATATTCAAAAAGATTCTTCCATCAATGAACTGATTGATAAAATGCGGCATTCAGCCACCCGGAGCGTTCTGGCCCGCAAAGACGTGATTGTGGTGGCCTCGGTCTCCTGCATTTATGGCCTGGGGGCGCCCGAGGAGTATCTGGATCTTCGGGTGACCCTGGACAGGGAGATGGAGATTTCACGGGAAGATCTGATCCGCAAATTTGTGGAGATCCAGTACACCCGCAATGACGTGGATTTCTACCGGGGCACATTCCGGGTTCGGGGGGACCGGCTGGAGATTTTTCCGGCCTATGAGGAAGACAAGGCTGTTCGCATTGATTTTTTCGGAGACACCATTGAACAGATCAGTGAGATTGATGCCCTGAAAGGGTCGGTGATCAAACAATTTGACCAGATGGCCATCTATCCGGCGTCCCACTACGTGACCAATAAGAAGACCCGGAAGCAGGCCGTGGAAAGTATTGTGGCCGAGCTCAAGGAGCGCCTGGCCTATTTAAATGACCAGAATATGCTGGTGGAGGCCCAGCGCCTGGAGGAGCGCACCCGGTACGATCTTGAGATGCTGGAGGAGATCGGGTATTGCAACGGTATTGAAAATTATTCCCGGCACCTTACGGGCCGGGCACCGGGCCAGCCGCCGCCCACGCTTTTGGATTACATAGATCAGGAGTTTCTGCTCTTTTTTGACGAAAGCCATATCTCGGTCAGTCAGCTTGGGGGGATGTACAAGGCAGACCGGTCCAGGAAGGAAACCCTTGTTAAGTACGGATTCCGCCTGCCCTCTGCCGTGGACAACCGGCCGTTGAAGTTCGAAGAGTTCAAGGGCCGGGTACCCCAGACCATCTTTGTGTCTGCCACCCCTGGGGACTATGAACTGGAAAAGGCAGGTGTCCGGGTGGCCGAGCAGATTGTCCGGCCCACGGGGCTGCTCGACCCCCAGGTGGAGATCCGGGATGCCAAAACACAGGTTGATGACCTGTACCAGGAGATCCTTAAACGGGTGGAGGCCCAGGAGCGGGTGTTGGTGACGACACTGACCAAACGCATGGCAGAGGATCTTACCGATTATTATTCAGACCTGGGACTTAAGGTAAAATACCTGCATTCGGACATCGGCACGGTGGAGCGCATTGATATTATCCAGGATCTGCGAAGGGGCTTGTTTGATGTGCTCATCGGCATCAATTTGTTGCGCGAAGGTCTGGATATTCCGGAAGTCTCCCTGGTGGCCATTCTTGATGCGGACAAGGAGGGTTTTCTGCGCTCCTTTCGTTCATTTATTCAGATTTTTGGCAGGGCTGCCCGTAATGCCTATGGCCGGGTTATCATGTATGCGGAAAAAGAGACCGGCTCCATGAAGCAGGCCCTGGCTGAAACCCGTCGTCGCCGCAAAATCCAGAAAGCATATAACCTGGCCCACGGTATTACACCCACCACCATCAACAAAAAGATCAACACCTTTGATTACACTATGGCTGACATGAATGCCAATACAGTGGAAGCGGCCGTAAATGAGGAACTCAAAGCCTATGATGCGGATGAGCTGAACCTGGAAGATGTGATTCTGGACCTTGGGGCTAAAATGAACGAAGCGGCAGAAAAGCTGGAATTTGAGCAGGCTGCACAATACCGGGACAAAATCCGGGAATTAAAAAAGATTAAAACAGTCCAGCCATAATCAGTGATGCCTAAAAGCCTGTTTGATAATTGATGAATCGGCTGCAATCCCATGAAAATGGCTCCAATTCTCCCAAGTTTTCTGTCAATAGTCCGGCTATTAACAGAAAACTTGGGAGAATTGGTTCTCATCTTTATGAAATTTCGTTTCGATCCCCTAATTACCAAACAAGCTCTAAGGGATTGGGTTAGGGGCGCGAAAAAAATAACTCCCTGTCTTTAAAACGATCCGGCTCTACTTGCAATGCATAAGAATTGATCTGTTTTTTCCAGAACCATTCTGCGCAACAGCTTAATTATGTTGTTTTTTTCTGTATAACGCCAACAAATAACAATTCTGTAGCAATAAAAAACAGAATTCACAATCATTTTGTGCGGGTGTGATAAATTTTCTAGCAGGATAACATTTAAATTCATCAAAACGTGCTGGATGGCTATAACCGGGAATTCAGTTTCATGTTTTATTTTTAGATACCGGCCATGGGCTGCCCTGACATATCAACGGCCAGGCCCAACCCACAACGCACAGATTTTTTTATAAATACTGTGGGTTGACAGGCGGGGTCAATCCATGGTCGATTTTGTAATGCCAAGGCCTGTTCTGGCATAGCAGAAAAGGCAGTTATGAAAACAAGGGGGATCTTCATAGGAACCAATATCGAACGATTTTGTGCATTGGCAGCCTCTTTTGCGCCGTTGCCCAACCACCGAGGGTTTCGGGGTTTCCACAAAAAACAGGGGGGACCATCTTTTCCAGCCGCCTTCTGTTGCCATTCATGAAAAAAACCGCGCCATTGATGTAATCCGTCTTTAGAGCTTGTTCTCTTTCAACCCAAATGATAAGAACTTCCAAATGTCACTAAATGGGATTGCACCCGTGACTCACGTTTAAGAACATGTGCCGTACCTGGCACACCACAAAACGCTGGGGTCCGACCCGGGGAGCTAGCGGCTTTTTGAAAGTACTCGGTTTTAAAAACCTTATCGGCTGTCGTTCACGGCGGCTGCGGCTGCATGAATCGCGGTGTTGACTGCGTTCAGTACTACGATTATCTGTACAGCCATACATCTGGGCAAACCGACTCATAAAAGGCTATTTTATGACTTCACCTGTGAGGTGAAAGCCAAAATCAATTATTTCCAATAAATTCAAGCCCACTCAAATTTCGTGCCGCGGATTCAGGGGTATGTTACAGCAGGTACCTAAACATTTATAACAAAGTCTGTGTAATCGACACAAATCTTTAAACTTTCGTTGTGGACTGAAGCCTGCCCACTGATATGTCAGGTCAGCCCATAGCTGTTATATGGTAGTTAAATACATTCATGATACCGACCCGGCTTATCAAAAAAATTGAACTTGCTCCCCGGCAGATGACCTTTGGATTTGATGACTCAAATACCATAAATCTGGATTTTGTATATTCATTTATTGAAACAGAATACCAGACCCAAGGCGCTGTATCGCTGCAGCTTTTGATTGCGTCACAAACCATTATATCAAAAATCCCTGAACCTTTTGATCTCCTGCAAGCTGTTTTCTGGCTGGCTGAAGCGCTTAAAATTCATCTGTATGTTGCAGGTCAGCCTGTTTCCCCTTTCCAGGCCAAACAAATGCTGCTTAAAGATGTGGAAAGTACCATAGACCTGGTAATCAACCAGCCGGTGGATCAGAATCGCTTTGCCCGGGCAAAGGATGTCGCAGATATTTTTCTACCGTCTTTGCCCAAGGATTTGGATCAATACACCTTTTCCCGTGCTGTTGCCAATGAACTTGAATCATGGCACACCCGACTCACCTCATACCGGAAACATCCAGGTCAGCCAGACCTTCCGGGTAAAGCCTGGATCAATAACTGCCTTGCCCTCATTGACAGGCTCCTTGAAAAAAAAGATTCCCATGTCATTCTTGTTGCGCTTGTCAAATACCAGTCAAACATACCGAATTTATACGACAATGTGCAGATACTTTCTGATTTTTATACCCGCAAGCATTCATTCTGGATCACCTTTAGCCAGGCAGATGGAAGATTTTAAACAGAATATGGAAATGATCCGGGAAAACGAACAGATCCATTCAACTTACCGCAAACTCAAAGGGATACTCAACAATTCATATCCCTTTGACCAGATAGAAACCGCAGAACAACTGCTGCCTGAACTCAAGGAATTTCATCATCGAATTGAACGAGAAAAAACAGAACGCTTTCGCAAAGACTGCCTTGAACAGATCAATAAAATGATACACAAGCTCAGCACATTATTTGACACCTTTAACGCCGAAGATACATACAGAAACAACACACTGCATGAACTCAGAATTTTAAATTACAAGTGCCCTTTGGCCGGATAGTGAAGTACTCATCGCCATGGGTGGGGGCAGTCATGGCCGGCGGTAACATCCAAAGGCATGGACAAGACGCAGGAATCCGGGGCAAGCATCAGGCGGGAAAAGGGTTTTAGCATGTCATCGGGCAAATGAAGTGTTAGATAGGAGTGAGGACCGTCTCCCAAAGATTTTCGGGCCAGATCAATACGATTGCGCAATTCACCGAAATCATTCTGTGACAGAAAATCGGTCAAGGTCTCAATCATCTTTTCAATTTTCTGATCCGGCGTTTTCAGGCACTGCCGGATCAAACCTTCGAGCTTCAGGCGGGCCGCCGTCTGGATACAGTGGCAGCTTAGATCAAGGCGGATTTCCACAAGATCAACCCTTTTTCACCATGGTGCCCATGTAGTTATCCAAGGCTGCCTGGATGGTGCGGGCTGCAAGGGTGGTGCAGTGAAGATCCTCTTCCGGGAGCCGGCCAATGGCGGCAAGAACCTGGTCTGCGGTGATATCGGTCAACGCCTCCGGGGTTTTACCCAGGGTCAGTTCTGCGGCAAAGGATCCGCTGACCATGGAAGAGGCGCATCCATCCGTAAAATAGGAGGCATCTGTCACCTGGTTATCCTTAAATTTAAGGTATATTTCCATGGTATCTCCACACTCTCCGGTCACCCGGCCCCATCCATCAGGATTTTCCATCCGGCCGTTGTATTTGGGGTTTCTCCAGCGGTCAAACCCCCTTTCACCCAGGGCCTGTTTTGCCTCATCAAATATCTCTTCCTGGAGATTGTCTAAAAATGCGTCAAGATTGCTCACGGTTATGTCCTTTCTGCTTAAGTTCCGGTATGCACCGGATATACGTTTTTTACATCGGGCATAGTTTGTCATAAACCGGCATGATTGTCATCTGTTATGGGAAAAAAGGCTCTGTATGAAGAGGAAAATCATTCCCCCTCTTTGCACGAAAACAGTTAACGTGCTGTAACTAAACGACCACCGGCTTAAAGCCGGTGGGTTTAAGTCAAGTGCTGAAAGCACGGATACGGGTCAAAGACCCGTTTGCTAAGCCTCGGTCTTGAAG
>PDTI01000065.1 GCA_002747145.1 Desulfobacter postgatei | reverse complement strand
TTGAATGCCGCAATGAATAAAAAATATTTGGAGGATGTCGTGTTCGGACAGGAGATGATAACTGTCATAACAAGACCACACTCAGAATGTTTACATGCGGTAGCCCTGGATCCGGGGTTTCACCCTGTTGACATTTTTTTTCTATATTGTTATCCTCTGCTCAATAAAAGATGTGGTAAAATATTCTATCGTCTTTTACGACAAAATAGGTTTTCCGTTCACCCACGATTGATTTAATCCAAAGTAAAGATGAAAACAATAACTTATCTATCATTGTGCTTGTTGTTCGTATTCTCTGCATGTCAATTCAATAACACCGCTGTAACAGTAGATTATGCAGGGGTTTACAAGGGAACACTGCCCTGTGCTGATTGTGGCGGCATTGAAAGCAAGCTTACGTTGAATAAAGATCAAAGGTTTATATACGAAAGGACATATATCGGTAAAGATGGGCGGTTTACGGATACCGGACGTTATACGGTTAACGAAAAGATATTGACCATACAGGAGAACAATACGCCGGTACATTTTTTTATAGGGGAGCGTGATCTTCTTTTTTTAAACAACGATTTAAAACCGGCCCAGGGCGTGCTTGCACCTTACTACACACTAAAAAAACAGGGAAAGTTTACCTATCCGGGCAGATATGAAACGTTTTCTGAAGGTGAAGGTGCGTATAAACAAATACTTTTTATTTCACCGAAAGGGAAAGAATATCAAGTTGAGTTTTCTGCGTCAAAGGTAGGGGGCGTAGAAAATTGTCATTTCTCGGGAACAGCGTGGTTGGAAAATGGTACCCTCTGGGCGAATATCAGCACGGATGAGACCCAGGAAATATTGATGTATATCGTCCCAACCCACGATAATCTGGGCGTGGACGTGTTTACCCCTGATTTTGAAGACCGTTTTCACCTAATGCGGTATTGCAGGGGGGGTGCCTCTCTTTCGGGTGAATATATTAAAAATACGATTACAGCCGACAGTGTGGGCGTTTTTAATACCTCAACCACCATTGAAGATGTGTTGCAAACACTGCCTTTAACGCAAGTGAATAAAAAACATGACACAGGAGAGTTTGCAGACGATGTGTACGATGATTATGAAGTATGTACACGCCATAATCAGCATCTTTTTACCCTGACACCCAGGGTGACAGGAGACATCCGGCAGAAAATAGATCGGGTATTCATTAAAAGTCCTTTTTTTAAAACAGCAAAGGGCATACATATGAACTCAACATATCAGGATATCAAAAATGCCTACACGATCACTGAAATTATGCCTGATATAAAGCATATTGTGTTGGTTGTAGATGAGATAAACGCCAGTTTCAGTATACCCAAAACAGCATTACAGGAAGGGTGGTGGGATAACATCACAAAAACGGTTAATCGCGATAAAATTCCATGTACCGCGCAAATAGACAGTTTCATTTTATGGTGGAACAGGTAATAGCGATATGGCCCAATAGGTGAAAATGTAAATCAAGATTCCCCAATAATTTCAACATCCCTAAAAATTTGTGCCGCGGATTCAGGACTAAAACAACAGAATAGAATTTTAAAACAGATGTGTTTGGCTGTACCGTCAAAAATTATTGAAATAAACGATGGATTGGCAAAGGTGGAAGTGGACGGGGTGGTCCGGGAGGCCAGCCTGATGCTGCTTGAGGATGCCCGTATGGGGGATTATGTTATTGTACATGCCGGATTTGCTATTTCAAAGTTGGATGAACAGGCTGCCTTGCAAACCATTTCAGATATGCGCAGGATACTTGAGCTGGGCAGTGACCCGGCATGACTGTTTTTAAATGCGTTTTTCGGGTCTAGCAGCAAAAAAAATAGAAATTTCAGGGGTGGTCCAGGGTGTTGGATTCCGCCCTTTTTTATTTGGCTTAGCCTGCTCGCATCATCTTTGCGGCCATGTGTCCAATACCGCCTATGGTGTGGCGCTTTTTGTCCAGGGCGCTCCAAAGGATCTGGATGCATTTCTTTTGGATATTCCTGAAAAAAAACCGGTGATCTCACGGATTTCACGTATAATCTCAACGGATACACACCCTTTAGACCTGACTGATTTCAAAATTATTAAAAGCCGGGAGACCCTGGTCAAATCAGCGCTGGTCTCTCCGGATGTGGGAGTGTGCCCCGATTGCCTCAAAGAGATGCAGGATCCGGCTGACCGTCGGTTTGAATATCCTTTTATCAATTGTACCAATTGCGGACCAAGGTACACCATTATCCAGGATATTCCCTATGACCGGTCAAAAACTTCCATGAAATCCTTTGTCATGTGTCCGGATTGCCGGAAGGAATACGAAGACCCTTTGAACCGGCGGTTTCATGCCCAACCCAATACCTGCCCTGTTTGCGGCCCCCAGATTTTTTTGCTCGACAATAAGGGAAAACAGGTGGACGGGAATGATCCGGGACAGGCCCTAGCCCTTACGGTCAAATTTCTCAAGCAGGGAAAAATCGTTGCGGTCAAAGGGTTGGGTGGATTTCACCTGGCTGTGGATGCAGCCAATGCAACGGCTGTTGAACTGCTGCGGCAGAGAAAAAACCGCCCCCATAAACCCTTTGCCCTGATGACAGCCCTGGATTCGTCCCTGTTTAACCATGTTTATATGGATAATGATGAAAAAAAGGTGCTTTGCGCCTGTCAGCGGCCCATTCTGTTGCTGAAAAAAAAGGTTTTTTTCCCACCCCCAGGTGAAGGCCTGCCACCAAATCTGGCCCCGGACAGTCCTTGTCTTGGTATCATGCTGGCATATACACCGCTGCATCACCTGCTTCTGGACAAGGGGCCCGATATTCTGGTTATGACTTCGGGGAACCGGATCGGCGAACCCCTCTCCATTGATAATACCGATGCTCTGAATGCCTTTTCCCATATTGCCGACTATTTTTTGCTTCACAATCGGGATATCTATTTCAGGGTTGATGATTCCGTTGCCAGGATCCAGCAGAAAAAACTGCGGTTTCTGCGCCGCTCCAGGGGATATGCCCCCCTGCCTGTGGATATAATGCCGCCTGGAGATGGCGGACTTGCTTCTATCCTTGGCTGCGGGGCCGGTATGAAGTCCACCATCTGTTTGGCCAGGGACCGCTACGCCTTTTTAAGTCCCCATATCGGGGATCTGGAATCTGTGCAGGCCCATAATTTCTACCAAGCCACCATTGAACATATGCAACAAATCCTGGATATCCGGCCCGTGTGTGTGGCCCATGACCTGCATCCAGGGTTTTTTTCCACAAAATTCGCCAAAATTCTCGGGGATCAGGGTCTGCCTTTGATAGGGGTTCAGCACCACCATGCACATGCCCTTTCCTGTATGGCGGAAAATCATCTGGACGGAAAGGTGCTTGCCCTGATACTTGACGGTACGGGCCTGGGCACGGACGGACATATATGGGGCGGTGAAATCCTGATCTGTACCTATGGGGGATTTGAACGCCGGGCCCGTCTGACTTACCTCCCCATGCCCGGGGGAGATGCCGCGGTGATGGAACCCTGGCGCATGGCGGTGTCTCTATTGTATAAGGTGTATGGACCTGAGATGATGGATCTGGGTATCCCCTTTGTCCGGTCTTTGGATAAATCCAGGCTTACATTTTTAATTCGGATGATGGACCGGCAAGTGAACAGCCCCAAGACATCCAGCACAGGCCGTCTGTTTGATGCCGTATCCGCAATATTGATGATCTGCCATGAAATTTCCTATGAAAGCCAGGCTGCCATTGCTCTGGAGGCGGCTGCAGATTTTGAAGACTGGTCACACTCAGCTTACCCCTTTAACATTAAAACAGGGGCTGACGGCTGCTGGATTATGGACGCCGATCTCTGGGTACGGCAAATGGTGGCGGAGATCAAAGGTGGTGTGCCCCAGGGCGGGATTACGGCCCGGTTTCATCTGACTTTGTCCCGTATGATGGTGGATGCCGCCGTAAAGGTAGGGCGGGAAACCGGTCTTGACCGGATTGTTTTATCCGGCGGGGTATTTAATAATGATACGGTTTTTTTCCATATCACCCGTATGCTTGAAGCAAGGGGGTTTAAGGTGTATACCCACAGCATGGTTCCCTGCGGGGATGGCGGCATTGCCCTGGGACAGGTCATGGCGGCTCAAGCCCTTCAATACACAATAAAGTAACAAGACAATAACTCATTAAATGAATTTAACATACACCCAGAAATTCAAAAACCCTGAAATTTCAAAGGCCCTGGTGGCCCAAATTCGTGAAAAAAGTATTCAGCCATTGCGGTTAATGGAAGTATGCGGCACCCACACCATGAGCATTTTTCGTTACGGTATCCGGTCTGTGCTGCCTGACACCATTACCCTGTTGTCGGGGCCCGGCTGCCCTGTGTGTGTGACGGCACAACAGGACATTAACGCCTATGTGATGCTGGCACGCAGGCCTGATGTGATTCTGACCACCTTTGGCGACCTGATGAAGGTGCCGGGGTCCGAGTCCAGCCTTGCTGTGGAAAAGCTCAATGGTGCGGATGTCCGTATGGTCTATTCCATTTTTGATACTCTGGAGATTGCAAAGGAAAATCAAAACAAAGAGGTGGTCTTTTGCGCAGTGGGGTTTGAAACCACCACCCCGACCATTGCAGGAGCTGTGCTCACGGCCAAAACCCAGGGAATAAATAATTTCAGCATTTACAGTGCAAACAAGCTGACACCACCGGTATTAGCTGCGCTTATGGAGACAGATGGCGTGGAGATAGATGGATTTATTTTGCCCGGACACGTATCGGCTATCACAGGACTTGATGCCTTTGCCCCGATCTTCGAAAGATACCTGATACCTTCGGTGGTTACAGGATTTGAGCCTGTGGATATCCTTAAAGCTGTGCTTGGACTGGTAGAGCAGAATGAATCTAAGGTGCCCAGATTAGTTAATGCCTATCCCCGGGCTGTGGCTGATGCCGGGAATCCCAAGGCACGTGAAATCATGGATCAGGTGTTTGAAAAGGCTGACGCCTGCTGGCGGGGGATTGGTAATATTCCGGATTCAGGCATGGTGTTCAGGGAATCCTTTTATCAATTTAACGCTGCCAGGAAATTTGAAATACCGTTTGTGAATACCCGCAAGCCGGCCGGGTGCGACTGCGGCCGGATTTTAATGGGGCTCAAGCAGCCGGACCAGTGCCGGCTGTATAAAAAAGCCTGCACCCCCATGCAGCCGGTTGGACCCTGCATGGTTTCCAGTGAAGGTGCTTGTGCAGCGTTTTATAAATACAGCCGTTAAGGTACAAGGAGAATTGGTCCTGAACCCATGGACCTTAAAACCGGTTTCGGGGCAAGGAAAATACCATGAATAATAATGATAGAATTCTTCTGGATCACGGTGCAGGGGGCAAGGCTTCCCATGCCATGTTTTCAGAATTGATTTTGCCCTTGTTTAACAACGGGCTATTGGCAAAACAGAACGATGGCGCCGTTTTTGAAGTTCCCCCAGGCCAAATGGCTTTTTCAACGGACTCCTATACTGTGGATCCCATTTTTTTCCCTGGTGGAGATATCGGGCAGCTTGCTGTGAACGGCACCGTCAATGATGTGGCCATGTGCGGGGCAACTCCCTTATATATCTCAGTGGCACTGATTATTGAAGAAGGCATGAAAGTTGTTGACCTGAAACGCATCCTCCAATCCATGGCCTGGGCAGCCAAAAGGGCAGGGGTCAGGATTGCCACCGGAGATACCAAGGTGGTCCCCCGGGGAAAGGTCGACAAAATATTCATCAATACCTCCGGGGTCGGACTTGTTCCCAAGGGCATTACTGTGTCGGGTGACCGGGCCCAACCCGGCGATAAAGTGATTGTTTCAGGCACCATTGCCGATCATGGGGTCACCATATTGAGCGAACGTGAAGGGTTAAAATTTGCTTCTGATGTAAAAAGCGATTCTGCGCCTTTAAACCACATGGTCAGTGCAGTCCTGGAATCAGGATGCCCGGTTCATGTCCTGCGGGATCCCACCCGTGGCGGACTTGGTACAACACTTAACGAAATTGCCGTCCAGTCAATGGTTGGCATACGAATTTTTGAGCACCGGCTGCCTGTGCACGGACCGGTCAGGGGTATTTGCGAGCTTTTGGGATTTGACCCCCTGTATTTGGCCAATGAAGGCAAGCTCATCGCCATTGTGCCTGGCACAGATGCCGACAAGATGCTTGATATAATTCGCCAGGATGAATTCGGCAAAGATGCTGTGATTGTAGGAGAGGTCACAGACCAGGATCCAGGCCGGGTTGTTCTGGAGACTATTATCGGCGGCACACGGATTGTGGATATGCTGACCAGCGAACAGTTGCCACGGATTTGTTGATTACATTGTGTTGAAGAAAAGTCATCCGGCTTTGCCTTTGGGTTCAAACACGGTTTGTCGGTCTGGTAGTCTATAACAAAACCGGAAAGTGACAAAAAAACTTTACAATAACGAACTCTTTAGAATATAATTTAAAAATTTTTAAGTGTCGCGCAAATTTTATCTAAAGAGAAGGACAACACGATGAAACAAGAAGATTTAGATTTTTTTAAAGAGTTGTTAACTGAACGGCTCAATGAGTTGCTTTCCCATGCCGACACAACGGTTACAGGCATGACCCAGCCCAAGGAGAACTTTGCTGATCCCACTGATCGGGCCTCCCATGAGGCGGTGAGAAGTTTTGAACTGCGCATTCGGGACCGGGAGCACAAACTGATTAAAAAAGTTAAAAAAGCATTGGAACGAATTGAAAGTGGAACTTTCGGCCTGTGTGAAAGCTGCGAGGAAAAGATTTCCATTGAAAGGCTTAAAGCCCGGCCAGTGACGACCCAGTGCATCACCTGCAAAACCCGGGAAGAAAACATGGAGAAGGCTCTGGGATTTTAATTCCCGGGTACAGGCTTTACAGCAGGTTTTGATTGATCTTCACACACACTCCACTGCCTCGGACGGATCCCTGACACCTAAGCAGATCCTTGATTTAGCCAGAGATACCGGCATTGAAGCCGTTGCACTGACTGACCATGATACCATTGCCGGGATTCTGGAAATAAAAGACATTATCCATTCTTATCCATTTGAATTTATCACCGGTGTTGAAATTTCGTGCGCACCACCGCCTGAGTTTAAATCTCTGGGAAGCATCCATATGCTTGGATATGGGTTTTCCGTTTATGACTGTGGATTAAACGATGCCTTGGCCCGTGCCGCTAAAGCTAGGACCACCCGGAATCCCCAGATTATAGAAAAACTCAATGGGCTGGGATTTGATATTTCCCTGGATGAAGTTGAACGCCGCTTCGGCACCCGTCAGACAGGCCGTCCCCATATTGCTGAACTGCTTGTGGAAAAAGGCTATGTCTCCGATTTCCGCAAGGCCTTTGATCTTTATCTGGGTAAAAATAAACCCGCCTATGTTGATAAATTTAAAATATCCTGCAGGGATGCCATCCGGATTATTCTTGATGCCGGTGGTCTGCCGGTGCTTGCCCACCCAGGTATCATTGAGTTTCAACATCCCCATGATCTGGATACCTTTATAAATATGCTGGCCGATGCCGGGCTTGCAGGCATTGAAGTCTATTATCCAGAACATGATTCAGCCCTGAGAAAACATCTGTCTGAAATTGTACACAGTAAAGGACTGGTGGCGACAGGGGGCTCTGATTTTCATGGCAGCTTTAATAAAGGCGTAGATCTCGGCCGGGGCCGGGGCGATTTGAATGTGGCCATTTCCGTGTTCAAAAAACTCAACGACCGGCTGCTGGAAATCCATCCCACCCCCTGCCTTGATATTCTTGAACAACATCTTGATTACCGATTTCAGTCCCGCTCCTTTTTAACCAATGCCTTGTGTCATCGCTCCTATCTTAATGAAAATCAGAATACCTGTGATACGGATAATGAACGTCTTGAGTTTCTGGGCGATGCGGTGCTGGGATTATGTGTGGGGCATCTTCTCATGGAAAATGATCCTTTGAAAAATGAAGGAGATCTTTCCCGGCTGCGCTCAAGTCTTGTCAGTGAAACAGGGTTGGCTCATATTGCCCGCAAGATTGATTTGGGCCGGTTTATTAAACTTGGTAAGGGGGAAGCGCTTTCAGGCGGCCGTGACAAAAACTCGATTCTATCCGATACCTTTGAAGCTGTGGTTGCAGCGGTGTATTTGGATGCCGGATTTGACAGGGTGCAAGCCATGGTAAACCGGCTTTTTAAAAAACCCATGCAGCAGATTTTGGCCTCAGCGGATTTCATTGATTATAAAAGCGGTCTTCAGGAATTTTCCCAAGAGCATTTTGGCATAACCCCGGATTACATCCTTGCAAAGGAAAAAGGCCCTGACCATGACAAAACTTTTGAGATCTGCCTGAATCTTGACACGGTTTCCACCACTGGTACAGGGAAAACCAAAAAAGCCGCTGAACAGGATGCCGCCCGAAAAGCGCTGGCTATTTTGACCCCAAAATTTGATTAGGCCATGTCCCCGCCTCTGGTTATTCCTTTCTTTATTCCCCACCAGGGATGCCCCCATTTATGCATATTCTGTAACCAGCGCCTGATCGCAGAACAAAAGTCAATAGGTCACGCATTTGACAATGAGGCAGAACGTCTGTCTCATGTGATTCATACCTATCTTAAATATAAAAAAAAGCGTTCCCAGGTGGAATTGGCCTTTTTTGGCGGTAATTTTCTAGGGCTGAAAACGTCCAGAATACTTGCACTGCTTAAGGCGGTACAACCATGGATCCGGCAGGATCAAATCCATAGTATCCGCTGCTCTACACGGCCGGATACCGTCACCGCCCAAACCCTGGATCTGGCCCGGCCCTTTGGGCTTAAAACGGTAGAAATAGGGGTCCAGTCCATGGATGACCGTGTTCTTGCCCTAGCCCAAAGAGGGCACACCAGTGAAGATACCCAAAAAGCCCTTGCGCTTCTTAAAGAAAACGGTCTTAAAACCGGAGTGCAGGTGATGGTGGGGCTGCCTGGCGATAACGATTTCGGTGTAGTACGAACAGCTGAAAAATTGGCAGAACTTAAGCCTGATCTTGCCAGAATTTACCCGCTGCTAGTGCTGGATGGCTCCAAGCTTGCCCAATGGTATCGCTCAGGACGATATGTACCGTTAAGTCTTGATCAGGCTGTTGGGCAGACAAAAAAAATAGTCACTATTTTCAAGTCTTCCGGTGTATCAGTGGCACGTATAGGACTGCAGGCGACGCAGATGATGGATGATGCCGGTCAAATGATTTCAGGCCCATGGCATCCGGCCTTTGGTCATTTGGTTTTATCCGCTCTTATGTTTGACCAGGCCTGTAAACAAATTGATACGATACTGAAAGGGCAGTCTGCCCTGAAAGGCATTGGAACCCAAGGGGAGAAAGCGACTATCGTACTCCAGGTGAACCCGAGATCTCTATCCAGGCTCCAGGGCGACCGGAAAATGAATCTTGACAGACTGGCCCAAACATACCCTGGGCTCTCTTTTTCCATTGAAAGGGTTGACACCCTGGATAAAGATCAGGTTCATGCCCAGATATTAAGCACATAATTTCTGTCAAATGGGTGATATTAACCCAGCCCTGTCCACATGAAACCTTTTGGAGATCTGCATGGATTCCAATAGAAATTATCCATTGGCCTTCCCGGCTAACTCAAAATTAATAGACTTAAGGCACAAGATCAAAATAAAACCTTCCATCGTTGCTGGTAATAATATACCAAAAAGCTTCAGAACGGTATCTGGTTCAAAATCGTGATCACAAGCTCTCAGGCC
>PDTI01000064.1 GCA_002747145.1 Desulfobacter postgatei | reverse complement strand
TTTTAAGCCCGTAAACATAGGCGAGCAGTTCAGCCACAGCCTGGTAATGTTCAAAGGGAACCTGCCGGTCAATATCTACCTCTTTATACAAAATCCGGGCCAACGGTTTATCTTCTACAATGGGTACACCATTTTCCTGGGCAATTTTTCTGATATTTGCAGCCACGGCCCCGGCGCCTTTGGCCACAACCGTTGGGGCGTCCATTTTTTCTTTGTCATACTGCAATGCCACGGCAAGATGCGTGGGGTTGGTCACCACCACATCCGCCTTGGGCACGGCAGCCATCATCCGTTTTCTGGCCGCCGCCATCTGGAGCTGGCGAATTCTGGATTTAACGGCTGGATCACCTTCGGTTTGCTTATGCTCATCCTTGACCTCTTTCTGGGTCATTTTCTGCTCTTCTAAAAATTTCCATTTTTGGAAAGCATAGTCCAGGATGGCAACCACAGCCATCACGATGCAAACTTTTATAAAAATCCAAAAGGATTTAATAAAAAGGAATAAAAGAATCTGGGCTGTGGAATTATCGTACAGGGTCAGTACGTTTGACACTTCACTTTTGGTGGCCAGATAGCAGACCACTGAAATGACGGCGATCTTCACCAGAGATTTCACAAATTCAATGACCGCCCGGGAGGAAAATTTCTGTTTAAACCCGTTAATGGGATTGAGTTTGCTCAGTTTGGGCTCCAGGGCTTTCCATGATATATGAAAACCGACCTGGGCGATGTTTGACGCAAGCGCCACAAGGCAAACCGATGCAAATACCGGCAGACACATGAGAAACATCTTTTGGGCGTGATAGATCAGCAGTACGATCAAGTCTGCCGGGTTCAGTTCCGGCACCCGGTTAAATCTCAAATTGTACTCAAATAGATCTACGCAGTGCCGGTAGAAAAACAGTGCTGTAGCATATAATGTGATAACCCCGCCCAACAAGACAAACACCGAAGGAATTTCCATGCTTTTGGCAACCTGGCCTTCCTCCCTTGCCTTGTCGAGCTTTCGCGACGATGCGTCCTCGGTTTTCTCGCCGCCGCCTTCTGGATCTTCGGCCATACTTTATCCTCCGCCCATATAAAACAATAATGCCAGGAACAATTTTCTACAAGGTTCAATGTAGTTCCGGGTGACGATGGCGATGATGGGCAGGGTCATGGAGAAAAAAATCAAGCCCACTGCGATCTTCACCGGGAACGCCACAATCATCACATTGGTCTGGGGTGAAAATTTTGCAATCAGTCCGAAACCGGCATTGACAAAGGTCAGGGTGGCAATGACCGGCGCACTGATTTTAACGGCATTCACAAATAATCCGCTGACCACATCCATAACCCGGGGCGTCAGGGCGGGATGCATGACAAACCCGCCCACAGGAACCAGTTCAAAGCTGTCAACCATGGACATGATAATAATATGGTGGCCGTTGAGTAAAAGAAAGATCACCAGGCAGACCCAGTAGCCGATCTGATCCATGATGGATATGTTTTCACCGCTTTGGGGATCCATGACATTAATCATGGCAAACCCGATCTGAAAACCGATGACCTGACCGGCCATCTGAACGCCTGCAAAAAAGATACGCAGGCAAAGCCCCAGGATAAAGCCGACCAGAAGTTCCGCCCCCAGCATCAGGCCAAAGGTGGGGAGATCTTTTGGAAAACGGGCCGGATCCACAGGCACCACCATATAAAACAACAGGGTCAGCACCAGGGAGAACGCCATTTTCACCCGGTTTGGAATCGCAGTCGAGGTAAACACAGGGAACAGAAATAAAAAAACAGACACCCGTGCCAGAACCAGCATAAAGGTTCTGAAGCGGATGGGGTCAATGAGATCAAGAAGTTCCACAGCCTGTTGATCACCGGATATACATGGGTATATTGACTATAATATCGGTGGTAAAGGAGATCAGCTTTTCCATCATCCACGGGGCAGTAAACAAAAGTCCGATAAAAACGGCAATGATTTTGGGCACAAAGGTCAAGGTCATCTCCTGGATCTGGGTCACCGCCTGGAACACACTGATGGTAAGACCTGCGATCAGGCCTAAACCCAGCATGGGCATGGACAAAAGAATCGTAAGAATGATCGCCTGTTTGGCTATCTCTATCACAAGTTCAGGGGTCATTTTATACACCAAAACTATTGATCATTGAGCCCGCAATCAAATGCCAGCCGTCCACAAGGACAAACAGCATCAGCTTGAAGGGCAGGGAAATCATAACCGGGGGCAGCATCATCATGCCCATGGCCAGCAGCACCGAGGCCACGACCATATCAATGACAAGAAAAGGAACATACAAAATAAAGCCTACGATGAATGCGGTTTTAAGCTCGGAAATGACATAGGCCGGAATCAGTGCCAGAAGGGAAACATCATCCCTGGTTTCAGGTTTTTTCATGCCGGCCTCTTTGACAAACAGGGCAATGTCGGCCTCCCTGGTGTTGCGCAGTAAAAATGTTCGTATGGGTTTCTGGGCTTGCTCAAAGGCGTTCTCATAGGAGATTTCCCGTTCAAGATAGGGATTTAAGGCCTTGTCATACACCTCCAGGGCTACGGGTTTGATAATAAAAAAGGTCATGAACAGCGACAGCCCTATAATGACCTGATTGGGCGGGCTTGACTGGGTGCCGATGGCCTGGCGCAGGAAATGAAACACCACCACCAGACGGGTAAAGGGGGTCATCAGGATCAAAATGGCCGGGGCCAGGGCAAGAATGGTTAACAGGGCAATGATTTCAAGCACCACAGCCACCTCTTCGGGCTCCTGGGCTGTGGTGACATTAAGCTCCAGAGAAGGAATGGGAAAGGTGACGGCACCTGCTGGATCAGCAACGGCTGGGAGTATCATGGCGGCAACCGCAATCAACCGAACCCATCTGATCAGCTGCGCAGGTTTAATCATGGCCCCTCTCCTTTGCCGCCGTGGGAATCGTCATTTTTCGGTGATTGTTTGTGTAACGGGTTGCCTTTATTAAGATTTTTTTGAGCAGGCTCTGAAATCCCGGAGCGGTTTCCCCGGAGGCCAACTCTGTTTCAGGAACCGTGTCAAAACGGGCCAAAGAAGAGATCCCGGCAGGTGACACCCCGATGAGAACCGATTCATCCTGGACCGATACAAGCACCAGTTTCTCTTTGGGTGACAGATGATGCACGGATAACACCTTTATCAGTTCCACCGGGCCCTGGGTACCAAACCGGCCTGAGAATCTGCGAACAAGATAAAGGATGATCAGGAACAACGCCAGAACAACAAAGAGCATGCCGAAACTTTTAGCAAATTCCACCCACATATCCGTATGGGGATCCATTATTCCTCCGCTGCCAGGGATTTGACGCGGTCAATGGGGGTGATCACGTCGGTGAGACGCACCCCGAATTTCTCATTGACCACCACCACTTCGCCCCGGGCAATGAGCTTGCGGTTGATATATACTTCCAAGGGCTCACCGGCAAGCTTGTTTAACTCAATAATGGAACCTTGAGCCAGCTGCAACAGATCATTGACCAGCATCTTGGTTTTGCCCAGTTCCACGGAAAGCTCCAAGGGGATATCCAGAATAAAATCCAGCTCCCGTGCACCATGCTCCTCATCGCCTTGTCCGGATTCTTCCGCTATATCGGCATCATTTGTGGTGCTGTTTTCATCAACCATGTTTACCTCTCACAGTCGGTTATAAATTTCTCGTTGATCTTAAATGCCTGAACCCCGCGCTGAACACCGATGAACCCTGTCAGTTTTTCAAGCCCGCCCACAAAACAGGGCAACGGATCAGATGCATCGTTATCCAGCTGGATCACATCCCCGGGCTGCATATACAAAAGCCGTTCACCGGTGATCTCGGTTTTGCCCAGAAGAATTCTTAAATCCACCTCGGAGTTGAGAATCACCTCTTCAATGATCCGCCGCCAGTTAGAATCAATTTCTTCAATTTCCGCCTGGACACCGGATGACAATTTATTGCGCATGGGTTCGATCATGGAATAGGGATAACAGAGCACAAGATTCCCCGCGGCCTGCTCCAGTTCGATCTCAAACCGGGTCACAATCACAAGGTCTGTGGGCAGCACAATGGCCGTGAACTGCGGGTTCATTTCCGACCGGATCAGGGATGTCTTGACCGGCTCTATGGGGGCCCAGGACGCTTCAATATTTTTCAGGACGGTGACCACGACCTTTTTAATCATCACCTCTTCAATGGTGGTAAATTCACGTCCCTCAACCCGTGCTTTTCCCAAGGCTTCGCCACCAAAAAACGTATCAATGAGATTATAAACCAGCTGGCTTTCAAACACCACCAGGCCATGCCCCCTTAAGGGCTCCATCCTGAATACGTGAAGACTTGTGGGCACAGGAAGGCTGCGCACAAATTCAGAAAACTTCAGGGTGTCAAAGGGATTGGCAGAGACATCGACATTGGTCTGGAGCAGTGAAGACATGGTGGCCCGCACCTCCCTGGACAAACGTTCATTAATCACATCAAAGGTGGGCAGTCTTGCCCTGACCACCTTGTCCTGGCTGGCGAAATCATAGGCAAAGACCCCTTCAACGGACGCCTCGCTCATCTCCGAAATATCGGTTTCTGTTTCTACTTCTCCGGAATCCAGTCCATTTAATAAACTGTCAACCTCGTCCTGGGATAGGATTTCACTCATGGCACCATCACTGCATTAAAAAATGGGTAAAATAAATATGCCTTATGGCAACTTTGGGAAAAATGTGATTAATTCGGTTAAGAAGGGTAAATTTCAGCTTAAGTTTGCCTTGGGGGCTTCGCAGCTCCATCCATCTCATCTGGCGCATCTGGCTTTCAATTATTTTTCTTATTCTGGGCTGCATGGTATACACCTGTCTTCGAAGCCCGGGGTCCATCATTTCAAGGGCAATACTAAGGGATATGTAAGGCATGCTTGAATCTTGTCTTAAAAAAATCTGCTCAAAGGGCTCAAGCTGCACAATATCCTCAAATATTGCTTTGCTCTGGTTTTCCAGAGCCGCCTGAATGCTTTCTTTGGTCACGACATCTTCAGCAACCGGCTGTTCGGCAAGCTCGTCATCCTTTTGGCTGAACAGAAAAAAGAACACACCAGCACCAATCCCAACCAATAAAAGAAGACATAACAATAGAATAATGATCCGCTTTTTTTTTCCTGACAGCAGTCTGCCGACAAATCCTTTTTCGGCAGGCGTCTCATCTGCATCCCCGCCACCGTCATCAATGGATTCAACGAGTTCGTCTCCCTTAATTTCTTCCAGTAGATCTTCAGCCACAACACCTCCCAAAGTAGACTGGTCGTTCATTCGCCCAGCCGGCCCTTACAGGCCGTATTCCAAGCACCTTTGATAAATCAGGTGAGATTAATTAATAACAAAAATTAATAGCAAGCCTTATGCCAGCCTGCGTTGGTTTTTACCTGAATTGTGGGGAAATAAAAATATTTGTGGTAAAGTTTATAGAAAAGAAGAGATATTTGCAAAACTATTTATTTTAGAGCCTGTTTGGTGATTGGGGGATCGAAGCGAAATCTCATGAAAATGAGAACCAATTTTTACAAATTTTCTGTTAATAGCCGGACTATTCGCATAAAATTTGGGAGAATTGGGGGCCATTTTCATGAGATTGCAGCCGATTCATCAATTCCCAAACAAGCTTTTAGGCCCATGGGCCTAAAAAATAAGGATATCGCCTGCACATAGTATCCTGACAAAAAAAAACGTCGCTTCTGCCACTAATCTGTCAACATTTTGACAGCTCAATGGCAGAAGACACTCCTTATGCCACAAAGTGCAGCGACCCGCTGTCATTTATAACAGCAGGTTGAATCGATAAATTATCTTCCGCATCTTCCTGGGAATCGTTATCAGCCCCTCGCCCTGTTTGCCTTTTTTGGGATGACTGGCCAGATTGATCCTGGGTCCGGGCATCGGCCATGGACTGCTGGAAATCGCTGCTCATATCAACTTCAAAGCGTTCAAGACTGATACCCGAGGCGGAGAGCACGGTTTTGATTTCATTCACATTGGCTGCCAGAATATCTTTTGCTGACTGGTGTTCAGTAATGACACTGACCTTCATGGCACTTCCATTATGCTCAATGCTCATGTACACCCGGCCTAACTCAGCGGGTTTCAGTTGCATCCGGATGGTGTCGTCACCGGTGTTGATCGACCGGACAATGCTTTTTCCCACCTGCCGGGTGACAAAGTCAGGCAGAGAGGAAAAGGCCTGCGGGGTGCGTTGTGTGCCCGAAGCCCCCACAGATGTTGCTGTGGTTGATTTTTCCACGCCAAAGACAAAAGGCTGGGTTTCTGACATTTTGGACGTTGTCTCCCCTGATTGGGAACTGATGGTGGACCTCATCTTTTCCAGGGCAGCAGCATCGGCAGTCCTTTTTGTACCCGCATCCCCCCTGCTCATCTGATCCGTGAATCGAACCTGGAAACGGTCCTCAATTTCCTTGCCCAAGCGTTGCGAATTTGCGCTAAGGGGGATGGCGGAATCAACAGTTTTCTTACTGTCTTCTTGAATATTAAGTCCGGAAAAAAGCTGGTTAAGCAATCCATGCCGGCCGGACTGGGTTGCAAGCGCATCAAATGAATCCGTTGTAAACATGTTGGGTACGGATTGTTCCGTCTGGTGCGGCAGGTTCTCTTTGATTAAATCAAGTTTTTGATTCAAGGCTTCAATTAACGAGGGCAAAGTCAAAGGTGCGTCAGCTTTTTCAATAAAAGCATCCAGGTCAAGCTGTTTTAAAAGGGTGGTATATGCATCGTCCCCACTATCTGTCTGATAGGTCAGGCCGGATTCATCGGCGGTATCCAAAAGCTGCTCAAGCTGTTCGATAAACGTATCAAAATCAAACCCCCGGGGTCCTTCGGAAGCCGCATCCATGATTGAGGTAATCGTCTGCCCCTCCACGCCCATCATTGACAGAAGGGATTGAATATAAGGCAGATCAGAGGTGGGCATAAGTACCTCTGTCTGGGTGATATCCTCATCTTCGGCAAGGGGCAGTTCAAGCAAATCATCCATGAAATCGGACACGGATATCAGGCTGTCCCCCGCTTCAAAGGTAAGGGTCAAATTCGACATCAGCTCCTCAACAGAAGCCGGATCAAAACCTGCCTGAACAAGCAAATCGCCAAGAGCTTCCAGCCCGTTTTCATCCAGGGACAGATTGTCCAAATCGCCATTGGAAAGGGCTAACAGCAAGTTTTTCAATTCCGTAACAAATTCAGTGCTCCTGCCATTTTCCAGGGCATTTTTAATATCTGAAACCTTTTGTATCGTGGTTCGAACAACAAAACGGGATGCTTCCAGCGTAGAAATCTCACTGTTCTGTTTCCCCGTAGACAAATTTATGTTTTGCCCAGCGGCTTCAGCCTTGACGCTATTCATCTTTGAAAAGTTCGCACCCGTATGTTCTGCAACGCAGCTTACGTCACTTGTGCTTTCCATGCCCGGGTTCTGCTGCATGGTCTTTTCCAGCTGCCCCTGAAATGCAGATACCGCATAACCCCTGTTTGTGGAAAACCTATCGTTTCTGGTTACACCCACAAGGGCGTCTGAAGAATTTCCTGCCATTAACGCATTAATGTCTGAAACATTGGATACCATGAGTCACCTTTAAGTATTGGCTTTTTTCATGAGTCTGACTGTCAATACGCTTAAAAAGCAACCATCATGCCAATCAATCTATACAAACTTGATATCAAATATTTTCAAGGTATTATGAGCAATGTATCTATGTATGAAATTAAAAATGTCACCGTTTACGTGGCAGAAACGTCCCATAAAGAAAATGATAAGGGAAATAATTACCTGCCTTTTCGACAACTCCAACCAATTCAATTGACGTGTAACCTTGTAAATCAGATTAAATTTTCGGTACCGGATGCCCGGCAATGCTGATCCCTATGGATTCCTCCACATCCTGGGCAGACATGGCAATGTTCTGGAGCTCCCCTGCCATAAATTTTTCATACCCGGCCAGGTCCATGAGTCCATGGCCTGACAGGTTGAATATGATGGTTTTCTCCTTACCTTCCTCTTTTGCCTCTTTTGCAGATCGGATGGCGCAGGCCACAGCATGGCAGGTTTCAGGGGCCACAACCAGGCCTTCGGTGCGGGCAAACATCAGGCCTGCCTCATAACATTCCAGCTGTTTAATGGCCATGGGACGCATCAATCCGGCTTCAACGGCATGGGAAACCAGGGGCGCCATGCCGTGGTACCTCAATCCGCCGGCGTGGATGGGGGCCGGGATGAATTTATGTCCTAAAGAGTGCATGGGCAGCATAGGGGTCATCTGGGCAACGTCGCCAAAGTCATAGGAAAACGGGGTTGCCGTCAGGGTTGGGCAGGAGGCCGGCTCCACGGGGATGATCTCAATATCTGCGCCGTTTATTTTATCTTGAACAAAGGGGAAAGCCAGCCCCGCAAAATTAGAACCACCGCCGGCGCAACCGATCACGGTGTCCACCTTTTTTATGCCGAATTTGTCCAGCTGTTTTTTGGCTTCAAGCCCGATAATGGTCTGGTGCAACATGACATGATTCAGCACGGATCCCAGAGAGTAGCGGGTCTTCCCGGTTTTATCACCGACGGCGGCCTCAATGGCCTCTGAAATAGCAATGCCTAAGGAGCCTGGCGTATCCGGCATTTCAGCCAGGATATCCCGGCCAACCTGGGTTTCATTTGATGGACTTGCAATACACTTTCCGCCCCAGGTCTGCATGAGTGACTTTCTGAACGGTTTCTGTTCAAAACTGACCCTGACCATGAACACTTTGCACTCCATACCCAGCAGGGCGCAGGCGTGGGATAGTGCAGAACCCCACTGGCCGGCCCCGGTTTCCGTAGTTAAACGCTTGATACCGAACTCCTTGTTGTACCAGGCCTGGGCTACGGCCGTATTGGGTTTATGGCTGCCGGCCGGGGAAACACTTTCATTTTTATAAAAAATCTTTGCCGGTGTATCCAGCGCCTTTTCCAGGTATATTGCCCTGTGCAATGGAGAGGGGCGCCACCGGTAAAGCAGATCCAAAATACCCTCGGGGATATCGATCCAGCGCTCTTGGGACATCTCCTGTTCGATCAAATTCATTGGAAATACGGCACCCAGCATATCCGGACTGATGGGGTTTCCGTCCTGCCCCAAGGGCGGATTAATGGTGCCTGGCAGGTCTGCTGCCAGGTTATACCATTGGCGGGGTATTTCATCTTCACTTAAAAAAATTTTGGTGGGCATATGATCCGGCTCCTTTTCCATTAAAGGGATAGACATCAATTTGTCGCAAAAACGTGTTTCTTCAAATAGAAACAAACTTAGCAAGTCTATAAAGAAACACGAGCGGTGTCAAGATTTAACTATTATAAATTTAACCAAACATTGTTATCTTCGACATTGGCTTTTCCAGCACAGAAAAAAACGTGACCGAATTTGTCTGAAAAGGGGCGTAAGAAAAACCCAAAGGCGGGTGAAAAAAACAGGACCATTAAAAAATGAAGCCCCCGTAGCTTTTTGCTAACTTTCCTTTTTACGTGCCTGAAAATAGAGCATGCCACATTGGTGGCAATGGAACTGAAATCCAGATTGTTTGCCTGGCAGGCCCCTTGTATATCATCTGTGGTCAGGGCATGAAACTGGGGGCGGCAGAAATATTTGCGCCAGCCTTTGTCAAAAGCCGCATCAATACCCATCACCGGTACAGCGCCTGCCGTAACTACTCACCCCCATCAATTAGCATACCCAATCCAACACAGTACATTCCAGTAGATTGTTAAGCAAACAATCTTCTTGACATCATAGTGAGCTGTTGCTATGCTTAGGCCCAAAACAACAATAAAAGCATTCAACAGCCATGAACAGCTATTTTGGATCA